>ASHK01000882.1 GCA_000695745.1 Vibrio madracius
ACCCAGAGCAACTCAGTCAATTGCGTCACGATTTAACCGAGCAGTTTATCGCATCTTGCTCTACTGACATGCAGACTAGACTGCACGCCCAGCAGAGTCACATAGAACGAATTCTACAGCATGCTAAGAACCCCATTCATGCCAACATTTTGCTGCGCCACGAACTGCATCGTCAAATTATCAAATTCTCTCAGGCGCTGAACGGCAACGTGCCCAGTGTAGAAAACGGCGCTGAAATCGTCCCTTTTTCTAAATCTGACGATTGGCGTTAAATGAAAAAAAGGGAGCCAAGCTCCCTCTTTTCATTGAACTATGAACTTACTGCGGTTCTTGCCCATATTGGTTTTGACCTTGGGTGCCTTTCATAAAGCCGCATTCAATTAATATCCAAAGACCACAAGCGAGTGAAGCAAACGAGATCACACTCTGAGCCATAGACGGTTGTACCGCCGTTGCTGGGTCCAATGTGGGTAAACTCATACGTCCAAAAACCAGTGGAATGTTGAGCAACAGCCACCAACTCGATTTATTGCGGTCATGCCAACGCTTTGCTGTAATCGCTAAGTCTGGAATCAAGATAATGATCAAAAAGATAGGAAGTAGAATATGTACCCATGCTGGGAACAACATATTCATACCTTGAGCAAAAGTAACGATTGCTAGGTAATAACAAACATTCCAGATCCAAAATGTTTTGCGCCCTACACGACCTTGAATCGAAAACAGTAACGATTTAAACGACATCACATAATCTCTTATTAATTAATAATTTTTTGAAAGCAGCTCTTATCCATATCACGGATGTTGACTGTCAAGCTCTTAATATGGCTTGCCTGCTCTCGAAGTACTTCCATCAGCTTCTCGAAAGTTCTCTTTTCTGCTCCTCGGTGCGACCGGATAAAAGCTCAAAACTAATATGGAGAAAATCCTCACTGTCTCCAGACTCGCCAATCAGCCAGTTATGGCTGCGCAACGAACGTGATTTCACAGAATCTTTCTCGAATAAACCACAGTTTAGCGTGACTCGATGCAAGTCTTCCAGTAACCCCTGAACATTCAGTCTTTCATCCGCAGTATTTGAGTACTCTAGTACAAGTTCGGCATGGTACATCCCTATTTTTAACCATCAAGCGACAAGGTATAACAAGCTATAAGGAAAATTCCGAGAAGTATTCTATTATTCTGTTTACTGGATCACTGAGGTGAGCTTGTGGTTTTGTTTACTAGGATAAAACGTCAAAGCGATAAAGAAATGACCCCAGTCATGATCTACATGAATTAATCTGTTATATTCTTTCGTAATCACGTTTATTTTTTACATTCGTTTTTTACAAACACTGATTTTGGAGAAAATCTCATGCGTCAACCTGTAGTTATGGGTAACTGGAAACTCAACGGTAGCAAAGCAATGGTAACTGAGCTGCTAACTGGCCTAAACGCTGAACTTGAAGGTGTAACTGGTGTAGACGTGGCGGTAGCTCCACCTGCACTTTATATCGACCTAGCAGAGCGTCTAATCGCTGAAGGCGGCAACAAGATCATTCTTGGCGCTCAAAACACAGACCTAAACAACAGCGGTGCATTCACTGGCGACATGTCTCCAGAAATGCTTAAAGATTTTGGTGCTTCTCACATCATCATCGGTCACTCAGAGCGTCGTGAATACCACAACGAATCTGATGAGTTCATCGCTAAGAAATTCGCATTCCTAAAAGAAAATGGCCTAACGCCAGTTTTCT
>ASHK01000883.1 GCA_000695745.1 Vibrio madracius
GGGGTTAGGTGTCCCAACGACACGGGCTTTGGCAATGATGGTCAGTGATACACCTGTGTATCGAGAAAAAGTAGAGCAGGGAGCATTGCTGTTGCGAGTCGCCGAAACGCATATTCGCTTTGGACATTTTGAACACTTCTTTTATAGCGGTCAGCATGAGCAGCTTCGTCTGTTAGCCGATAAAGTGATTGCATGGCACATGCCTCAATGTTTAACCGCAGACAAGCCTTATGTCGCCTTGTTTGCTGAAGTGGTACGTTTGACGGCAGAAATGATCGCGCACTGGCAAGCCAAAGGATTTGCTCACGGGGTGATGAACACCGATAACATGTCGATTTTAGGGCAGACTTTTGATTATGGGCCATTTGGTTTTATGGACGATTATGAACCAGGGTATATCTGCAATCATTCTGATTACCAAGGGCGCTACGCGTTTGACAACCAACCATCGATAGCAATGTGGAATTTGACGGCATTGGCACATGCTTTGTCTCCTCTTATCGACCGAGAAGATCTCGATAATGGATTAGAAACCTTTACGCCAATCTTGCAGACAGAATACAGTCGGCAAATGCGCGAGAAGTTTGGTCTATTGACCAAACAGAATGAAGATGGAGATTTCTTTAATCGAAGTTTCGATTTTATGGAGAGTGAAAAGGTCGATTATACTCGGTTTTTCAGAGCATTATCGAATATGGATAGCACAGGCATTACTCCTGTGGTTGACTTGTTTATTGATCGCGCTAAAGCACAATCTTGGGCAGAAAGCTATGTGCTGCGTTGTCGCTTAGAAAATGATTCAGAGACTGAACGCTGTCGAAAAATGCGGTTGGTGAACCCCAAATACATTTTAAGAAACTATTTGGCTCAACAGGCGATAGAGCTAGCGGAAAGTGGTGACTTTTCTTTGGTTCATCGATTAGCAAATGTGCTTAAAGCACCTTATGAAGAACAACCAGACGCTGAAGAACTCGCCAAGCTGCCACCTGAATGGGGTAAACGCATGGAAATCAGTTGCTCATCATAAAGATGAATGAATTTGTTAACCCTTTATAGCTAAATCGTATCAGCATGTCATTTTTGTGACCTTGCGCAAATTCAAGCTGCAAATTTTATAAACGAAGCAATAATAAATTTCCCCCTAAAGCCTTACACTATAGGAAGTAAGTGCTGACTTAAGGAAATAAAATGCAGGCTAAGACGCACATTTTAGTTGTAGATGACGATGAAGAGATCCGTCTCTTACTCGATGAGTATTTGACGAAATCTGGCTTTCAA
>ASHK01000884.1 GCA_000695745.1 Vibrio madracius
ATCGCAAGCCCGAGTAATTTGCTGTCGATGCTGCCATAACTCCCCCGCTAAACAATGGGTTCGTGGACAGTGACGAGCTTGGTGCCATCGGGGAACGTGGCTTCAACTTGCACATCAGGAATCATCGAAGGTACCCCTTCCATAACTTGGTCAGATGTGAGTAAAGTGCGTCCGAAATCCATTAGTTCTGAGACAGTTTTTCCTTCACGTGCCCCTTCTAAAATGGCACTTGAAATAAACGCTACCGATTCAGGATAATTAAGCTTTAGCCCTTTCTCTTTACGCTGTTTTGCCAACATCCCGGCGCAAAAAATCAGCAGTTTGTCCTTCTCTCTTGGGGTTAATTCCATTTAATAACCTTATGTTGTGAATATTGAATTTCGATCACGTTGCCCAGATTCTTGGAGGCTGAGGACAGTCACCAGTCCAATGCTGGCGAACCAACTGCCAGATCTTTTGGAAGCACGCCAAGATCACTTCGCTCCAGTTTCCTAAGGCACGAATAACCAGTAAATTTTCTAACTGGCTCGCAGCAATCAACACTGCGCCTTCGTTGTGTTCTTGTTGCATGTTATTGAGCAAGGTCTGTACCAATTGGTAAAAATCCTCATCATCAACTGAAATGTAAACGGTCCCCATCATTTGATAATTCAATAAACCTCTGACTTCAGCAAGTTATCATCCCACGAACATTCAAACCTTCAGTCAGTAGCAACTGATTATCAAGATAAACCTCTGTTTTTCCGAGCAAATGACCTGAGCTAAATCCCTCATTTAGTGCAGGCCGCCCAAAACAGTGCATTTCCCAGCCAAAAACTGTGCACCACGCTCCAGATGGATTTCGGTATCAAGGCGAACATGTGCATCAGGAAAAAAGATGTTCTCTTGCGGTAGCCACTCCAAGCGAGAGCCGCTAGCAACATGCAATGTCTGCTTTTGCTTGGCGTATTTAGATTCCGAACGATAAAATTTGGTCGCTCCTGGGTGGTAATAAGTGATTTGGCTCCTTGAATGGCATGCACACTGATCTGTAGAGTGTCTCCACCAACGACTCCTCCGGGAGGATGGAGCAAGTAGGTATGACAAGGGTTGCCCTCTGGATACAGAGGGCGCTGAATGGCGAGTGGGCCTTGTTGAGAGCGGTGTTTTAATACCGTTTTATCGCCGCGATCAATAAAGGTTAAGTCGAGACTCGCTTTCCAACCAAATTGAGTGTGAGCGTCTATTACTTGTCCAAGCGAACCTGAAGTGCCGTACTTGAATTGACGTTCCATTTCTTTCTGATTTGTCGCTGGTGAACTCATACTGTGAGGTACTCCTTAATTAACGCATCGTCTAGAGTCGACATCTCACCCGCCGCAACTTGCCTGCCACGATCCAGAATGCAGAATTGGTCTCCTACTTTTCTGGCAAAAGGCAGTTTTTGCTCCACCAGCAATACTGTTAGGCCAAGCTTTTCATTCAACATTCTAATGATGTCACCAATCTCTTGGACGATATTGGGCTGTATGCCTTCGGTAGGTTCATCGAGAATCAACAGTTTTGGATTAACGACCAAAGCTCTACCAATAGCTAGCTGTTGCTGCTGACCGCCCGACAAATCGCCACCGCGACGATGTAACATCTCTTTCAAGACTGGGAATAAATCGAAGATAAATTCAGGAATGCGTCTATCGCCTTTGTCACGAATCGGCAGACCAACTTCGAGGTTTTCTTGAACGGTCAACATGGGAAATATCTGTCGACCTTGAGGAACGTAACCAATACCCATACGAGGTCGAGATTCTGCGTCATGCTTAAGTAGCGACTCTCCGTTTAATTGAATATCTCCGCTTGAGACTTTCACAAGCCCCATAACACACTGAAGTAGCGTGGTTTTTCCCACGCCATTTCGTCCCATCAGTACGGTGCACTTACCCTTCGGAATCGACATGTCCAAATCCCACAAGGTATGACTTTCACCATAAAACTGGTTCAATGACTGGATCTGCAACATATTATTCCCCTAAATACACTTGTTTTACTTCTGGATGAGATTGCACTTGATCCATGGTTCCTTCCGCCAAGACATGTCCTTGATGGAGCACGGTGACGTGACTGGCAATAGAGCGAACAAAATCCATATCATGCTCTACCACGACCACCGAGTGTTTACCCGCCAGCGAGTTCAATAGCTCTGAGGTGCGGTCCATTTCTTGATGAGTCATGCCTGCTACAGGCTCATCCACCAGCAACAACTTGGGGTTTTGCATCAGCAACATACCAATCTCTAACCATTGCTTTTGTCCATGTGATAAGTTGCCAGCCGTCAACGAGGCATGATCTTGCAAATGAATCAGCGTCAATACTGACTCTAGCTTGTCCTTTTGTCGCCAGACAGTTTGG
>ASHK01000885.1 GCA_000695745.1 Vibrio madracius
AGAACAGGAATACCTGCGCGACGGTAGTCTTCCATGCGAAACATCGCAATGGCATAAGAGTGCGGCATTTGCCAAAGACAGAACAACAGGAACAACAAAACAGACTCAACACTCAGGTAGTTGGTAACGGCTAAATAACCAACAAGTGGCGGCACCGCCCCTGAAATACTCCCTATCAAGGTCCCATACACGGAATGTCGCTTGTACCACATGGTGTAAAAGAACACATAGAATACATAGCCGATGAGCACAACAACTGCAGATAATGGATTGGTCATCTGATATAGCAACGCCGTTCCCACCAGCAGAAGCAATAACGCATAGATAAACGCAACATCCATATTGACGGAGCCCTGAACCAAATCTCGGTGTTTGGTTCGCTCCATCTTCTGGTCGATATCTCTATCGAAAATATTGTTTACAACACAACCTGACGCGATGACTAACCCCACACCAACAAGTGCTGAAAAAACAAGGTAGTATCAACATGCTCAGTTTTAGCGGCAAGGAAAAACCCTGCCGCTGTTGAAACCATGTTGCCAAAAATAATACCTGGTTTTGTAATCGTCAGATAATTTTTGAGCATACGACCTCTACATCATCATGTTCATGTTCATGTTGTACATTATCCATAACGAACCAGCGATAAGGATAAACACTACAACTATGGTGAACAGCAATGAAACCAAGTTCCACTGCCCATCTGACGTCGTCGCTTCCATATGTAAGAAGTATTTGAAGTGAACAAACACCTGAATAACGGCACAAGCAAACAAAATAAAGTACGTTGTGCTCGCGGGAAGAGATTGCGCCCAAACCAAATAAAACGGCACCACGTCAGTACCAAAGCGGCACAAAACCCTTTGATGTAGTCTGATGCGGCGATATCTGTATTGCTGCTCATGACATGACCCCCAGTAAATAAACGATGGTAAATACGCAAATCCAAACGATATCCAAGAAGTGCCAGAACAGGCTTAAACAACTAAAACGCATCGTCATATTGCTGTTCAGCCCTTTCGTAGACAGCTGGTGATAACACACTGCCATCCAGATGAGGCCAAATGTCACGTGAGGCCGTGAGTCCCTACTAAGGTAAAGAACGCAGACAAAAACGCATTGGTTTGTGGTCCATATCCTTCAACTATTAGATGATGAAACTCATACACCTCCATACCAATAAACCCAAGCCCAAGTACAAAGGTGACTTTCATCCACAACTTGAGGTGACCAATATCCTGGCGTTTCATCGCAATCATGCCAAAACCGAAAGTAATACTACTTAACAGCAGCAACATGGTTTCTACAAACACAAATGGCAGTTCAAACAATTCTCTTGCCAGCGACCCCGTCATTGGATTACTGGACAGCACCGCATAAGTCGCGAACAGCGTCGCGAAGAGTACGCAGTCACTCATTAGGTAAATCCAGAAACCAAACAACTTGTTATCGCTGTGATCGTGATTGTCGTGAATTGGTGCGCTCACACTACCCTGCATGGCTTACCTCCATATCATCCTTTTTGTTCTCATCAACATGACCTTGAAGTTTTGCTTGCTCAAGCTGCTGTCGTCTGGCGTTTTCAATGGCTTCGATTTCTTCAACTTCGACATAGTAATCCACGTCATCGTTGTAGCTATGTCTAATACATGTTGCGAC
>ASHK01000886.1 GCA_000695745.1 Vibrio madracius
AAATCCGAACACCGATGAATGGCGTACTGGGCACTGCACAAATCTTGCTTAAACCGACCTTAATCTTGAGCAGCGCAAATTACTCAAGACCCTTTACGATTCAGGCGACCATATGATGTCTCTACTGAATGAGATATTGGATTACTCGAAGATCGAGCAAGGCCACCTAGAGCTTGAAAATCGGCCATTCCCACTAAGCTCGATCATTGGCAGTATGCACAGTGTGTATCACACCTTATGTAATGAGAAAGGGCTGCGCTTTAGCGTTTTCTCAGACGTGGCGGATGCTCGTTGGTACTCCGGCGATAAAGCGCGTCTTCGTCAGATCCTTTTCAATTTACTCAATAACGCGGTTAAGTTTACTTCGCAAGGTATGGTGGAAGTCTACTTGTCTGAAGAGGTGAACGAGGGCGTCACAGTACTGGTTATCCGAGTCAAAGACACAGGAATAGGGATCCCGCCGGATGCTCAGGCAAGGTATTTAAACCATTTGAACAAGCGGAATCAAGCACCACACGCCGCTTTGGTGGGACAGGACTTGGCCTTGCGATAGTACAAGAGATTACCCATTGTATGGGGGGCGATATCTCGCTGAACAGCCAAGAAGGAATGGGCTCTGAATTTACAGTCCGTGTTCAACTCACGCCATGTGAACCGAAAGCGCTCGATGTTCATACTGAACGTCATCTCGACTATCGTGGACTCAAAGCACTTATCGTCGAAGATAATCGCACCAACACCATCATCATCGAGACCTTCATGAAGCGCAAAGGCTTTATTACCTCGTCAGTAGAAAATGGTGAACTGGCATTGAAAGCCGTCTCGACTCAACAGTTTGACCTTATCTTAATGGATAACCATATGCCCGTTATGGATGGGGTAGAGGCCATTGCTGGTATCCGTAACATGCTTGGCCGTGAAAAAGATACGTTGATCTTCGGCTGTACTGCTGATGTCTTTAAAGAGACCCGTGAGCGCATGTTAGGCGCTGGCGCAGACTTCATTGTCGGCAAACCGATAGATGAAAGGGTATTGGATGATGCTCTATATCAATACGCCAACAAGCTTTTCCAGTTTTCAAGCAAACGCAACTCTAATGTAGAGCCTTTGCGTTAACGTGAACCATTCGCAGTGACACTAACTTCATTGTCGCTGCGCCCTCCGACGTTTTCCATAACGACACAAAATCCCAGAAAATACTGACTTCAACCCGTTCATTCCCATAAAGCTAACTAAACCTTAGTTAGTCGCAAATACAAAATTGTTTAGAGCTGTAACTATTGTACATAACGTGCCACTAACTCACTGAATATCGGTGCTATAGTCAATAAATGTAATGAAATTACAACAAATAGCGAGTTTCTCTAGTTTGAAGTTCAAAATTGGTGATTAATTTACCATGTGACTTCAAATACGGTATGTAAAACTGATGATTTGGTGTTCTAATAGCGACGAAATCTAGATAGTAAAAGATATCTAGTTATATGAATTGCCAAAAGCATTTTTTGATAGTTTATTATTCCGTGAGATTCCTGAATTGAAACCTAAAGCTCCTTTTTGTATTCGTAACGCCGCAGCAGACACTTTTGCTATGGTCGTCTTCTGTTTCGTTACTGGCATGCTAATCGAAGTATTAGTATCTGGTATGACGTTCGAACAGTCATTGGCATCACGTTTACTGTCGATCCCGGTCAATATCGCAATTGCATGGCCATATGGCGTATTCCGTGATTGGGCACTAAGACAGGCGCGAAAGTATCCGGTTCGGGCACCATGAAGGCTATCTCAGACCTAATTGCTTACGTCGCGTTCCAATCGCCAGTATACGCTGCGATTCTATTTACGGTAGGAGCGTCGACTGACCAAATCATCACCGCTGTATCGAGTAATGCGCTAGTATCATGCGGAATGGGTGTACTTTACGGCTACTTCCTAGACTTATGTCGCCGCTGGTTCCGAGTACCGGGTTACTATCAAAGCATCTGATTTGTCGATCATTTGATCGAATTAATCACAAAGTAAGCAAACAATTAAAAAAGAGCGCTTTTTCCCGATTTGCACTTGACCCCATCGAGGATAATCATTAAATTAGCGCCTCGTTAGCCAACAGCGCTAACAAACAATACGGTGAGTTGTCCGAGTGGCTGAAGGAGCACGCCTGGAAAGTGTGTATACGGCAACGTATCGAGAGTTCGAATCTCTCACTCACCGCCACATTCGAAGCCCAGCAGAAATGCTGGGCTTTTTGCATGGCTGGAGAATAGGAAAAGAGTACAGTCTTTTCCCATCGTTTACCTTTGATTTGTAGCGCTGCTTTTTAGTGCTCAAGTAGTGCAATCAAAAAATATCAATAGCTTACTTACATGTTACCAACACACAAAAATAGGTTTTACCTGTTTATTTAAACAGGTTATCTTTGCTAGAATAAAAGTTACTATTCACGGTTAGTCATTGCGTCAGTGAACTGCCCTGCTATCAATGTTAAGCAGAATTTAGGCTGTAAGAATCAATATGAAACTAGACAAAAAAGAATGCGCTTTTGGGCGCCATGAAACATTCCAACTTCGTTACAGCTGGTTACCTAAGGGTTTTCAGGAATTTCAAAAAGATAGCAAGATTTTCGAGAGCGATGAGTCTACGGTAAAGTTAGGTGTTGGTAAAAATATGGTTTCATCCATCAAGTTTTGGATGAAAGCCACGCAGCTTTTAAGTGAAAGCAATGAGCTCACTATGATGGCTAACTATCTATTTGATGAGGATAAGGGCCAGGATCCATATTTAGAAGATGAAGCAACGATTTGGCTTCTACATTGGTTGCTTTGTACAAATAGCAAACAGGCTACGACTTGGTATTGGTTCTTTAACAAGTATGTGTCCACAGACTTTGATGTCTCAAGCATGCAGACGGCGCTTGAGAGTTTTATCGACCAAGAGCTAGAAGTGAAACAACCGTCAAAAGTTACGTTAAAGAACGATTGTTCTGTCTTAAGTCGTATGTACTCTTCAATTGACGGTACTTTAAATCAACAGCTTGACGATGTTTTGGACTCCCCTATGTCCTTGCTAGGATTGATCAAGAGGTTAGATTCGAAAAGGTTCAGTGCAGCGTTGTCTCCTAGGCCAGATTTATCCCTTGGAGTATTCGGTTATGCATTAGCCGAATATATTAATGCGTTTTTATCGGATTCTTCACGGTCAACAATCCCAATGAAAGAACTTATTTACAGTTCAGGACGAGCAACCTTCTATTGCGGCGATTTTTCGCTTGAACGAGTCTGACTTCATGACGAAGCTTGAGATCTTACAACACGCATACTCTGAAGTGTTTACCATCAATGAAACCGCTGGTATCTCCCAATTGTACGTCAGTCAGAAAGAGCCACTGAATCCATATTTGTTTCTAGATGCACATTACAAAGGAGAACTCACAGTATGAGCTTGAATAATTTAGTATCTGTTCGTTCTTCTTATACTCGTTCAATTAATGTTGAGAAACATAAATCTTCGGTAGATAGTGTCATTGGCTACCTGCCTACTTCGAGGGCACTGAGCACCTTGGAACGAGTTGCTGCAACACTTAATAGTAGTGAAGTACCGCGCTCTTGGTCACTTGTAGGTCCATATGGTTCCGGAAAATCTGCTTTTGCGGTTTTCTTAA
>ASHK01000887.1 GCA_000695745.1 Vibrio madracius
TCGCATACGACTACATCAGCAGCGTCGTGTAGCAACTCATTGCCTTCGACGAATCCAATATAGTTGATAGATCGCGTTTGGGTAAGCATTTCGGCGCAACGCTTCACCAGGTCGTTGCCTTTTATTTCTTCAGCACCAATATTTAGAATGGCAACTTTTTGGTTTTCTACCTAAATGTTGCTCTGCGAGTGCGCTGCCCATCACGGCAAACTGAAAAAGGGAATCGGCATCAACAGACGCATTCGCCCCTAAATCAAGCATCCAAGTCTTGTTACCGGATACTGTCGGCAATGCGGTCACTAGAGCTGGTCTATCAATACCTGGTAGTAGTTTTAGCCGGAAGCGAGATAACGCCATTAAAGCGCCGGTATTGCCACTACTTACACAAGCATCAGCGTTTTCTGACTCAACGAGATCAATCGCGATACGCATTGAAGTATCGTGACTGTTTCTCAGCGCAAAGGAAGGCTTTTCTGAATTCGAGATGACTCGGTCACTATGCATTACCTCTAAACGGGCACTGCGTTGGTAACCTAGTTGATTGAGTTGTGTATTTATCGACGGTTCGTCGCCGACAAGAACCACTTTTAGCTCTGGGAAAAGCGACAGTGCCTGCACGGCGGCAGGCACTGTTACGGAAGGACCGAAATCCCCGCCCATTGCATCAAGTGCAACGGTTATATTATGCAAAGGTCAACCTTACTTGTTGATAACCTTTTTGCCACGGTAGTAACCGTCAGCAGTCACATTGTGACGTAGGTGAGTTTCACCTGAAGTTGCGTCTACAGATAGTGCAGCTGAAGTTAGCGCATCATGTGAACGACGCATGCCACGCATAGAACGTGACTTCTTGCTTTTTGTACGGCCATGGACCCTACTCCTATGTTAGTAATTTAAACGTCAGTAACTGTGTTACTCACGCTTTAAGCTCTTTAAAACATCAAATGGATTTGGCTTATCTTCTGGAACTTCATCCGGAATATCTCCAAAAACCATGTTGTTTGAGTCAACGCTACAATCTGCTATATCGTGCATTGCGACTTGAGGCAGGTTTAAGATGAACTCGTCTTCAACTAGTTGTATGAGATCGACCTCACCGTACTCATTAAGATCTACCAAATCGTAATCTTCCGGTGCATCCTCTTCACTTTTCTCACTATAGTAAGGAGTATAAGTGAATTGAACTTCGCACAAATGTGCGAAAATCTCATTACAACGCTGACATTCCAAATCAACTTCGATGTTAGCTTTACCAGAGATAACAACGAGTCGCTGTTCATCATGCCCAAAGGACAATGTCACTTCAGCATCGCGTTTTACGCTACTAACTGACTCGCTCAGACGCTTAAAAAGACTCACTTGGATGATGCCATCAAAGTCCAATCTTTTCTGTGCTGTCTTACCCGGGTCAACAGTTCGCGGTATTTTTACCTTTTGCATAGGGCGCGAATATTATCTTCCAAAACGGATTTAGTCAAAGAAAAAGGCTAAAAAGTTGTACTTTTTTTGCCTACAGATTAAGAATCTAACATTATGTCTAGAATCTGCAAT
>ASHK01000888.1 GCA_000695745.1 Vibrio madracius
CGTTAAATCGCGAGTGTGCATTTGCGTTAGATACTGCAACTGGGACTTCATGCTATCGTTGGGGTAAATCCACGGACGCAATGCGGCCCGGACGCTCAAGTCCCCGTTGTGCTCGGCTGCTTTCCAAACTTCAAACCAACCTCTTTTCCAGTAGAGGCGACCATCACCTATTGTAGTAATGCCATGAGCGGCTGCTTCTTCGAGCCCAACCATTAGGCCATCGTAGCTTTGCTCGAAACGATAGTCGATACTATTCCAAGCCAGTTCCATCACGATATCGCCAGCATTATCTAAAAGGATCCCGTTAAGCGTGTCACTGCCAGGCACTTTGAGGATCTTTCCACCTTGAGGGTCGGGTGTTTTGTTTGTAATTGCCGCCAACTCCAGAGCCAGTGAGTTGACCCACATAGAATGGGATGTTTGTTCCATGAGGATTACGGGTCGGTTCGGGAATATCGCATCAAGCACTTGTAGCGGCGTTCTATGGTTACCATCAGTTAAAATCATGTCGAGTGAAAACCCGTAACCAATCAACCATGAATTGTCATCAGAAGCACGCTGAGCACAAGCGCGCAAATAGGGCACCTGTTGCTCTAATGTGGCATCTAACCCTAACTCACAATGTCCACCTACGTCCGAAGCCGCTTCAAAAACGTGATTGTGATTGTCAATAAAACCCGGTAGCACATACCCTTGCTGAAGGTCGATAACGTCAGTGTCATTATCTTGATAACGCTTTACCTGAGCGAACGTACCGATATCTTGTATTTTACCGTCATGAATCGCGATAGACGTCGCGTTGTCATAACCGTAGATTTGAGCATTAATCAACAAGGTATCAGCACTGCTGCTCGCATTGGCAAGATGACTGGAAGTAAAACTAAAGACAGCGAATAGTGCGTAGATACTTTTCATGGTCACTCCTGTTGTCCCTAGTCATTATGAAAGGAGTTATCAAAAATGCCCAATTAACAAACAGCGATTATGAACGTTCAAAATAGTAGGAGAGGTTAGCGATTAACTCAATGGAAGTCAGTAATAGCACCAACTCCCAACTAGAGCGTGGACGTGTATGGTTTGGGTTTATCAGGAAAAATTCCGAAAATAAGCGAATTAGCTTTCCTTCATTGCTGAAATGACCGAAGGATCATTGAGCAAGTTGAATAATAGGCTTTTAGCGGAAGAACGCTGTGAATCAGTCAGCACTTTTTTCGGGTTGTCTCTGGTTTGAGTGATAATATTTTTTACAAAGCGACTGTTTGTACCGGAGAGTTCATAGACATAGCTAAGTGTGCTGATCAGTTCGTCCTGAGGTAAGCTATAGACCGCCATTTCACAACTCAGTCCATCCATAGCTAGGAAGTTGTTGACCACTTCTTTACGTTCGGCATTGAACTTTTCTTTTGCTATATAGCCATCAATCAATGCTTGTACTCTATCTGCGATGGCGACAGGTACTTCCATTGTTTTTGTTTCATGGGTCATTATTGAATCTCCTCTAAATGGGATTAACCGCTGCTTCATTTCGCTACTGATTATTGCAACCATTGATATTAACACTGCAAATAATGGTGGCTTGAGCTTTCGTTGTCATTTGATCATTCTGCCATACGCTGGGCGTGCTTAATAGTCACCAAGTTCATTTCTGCGCTTATTAGAGACTATTCGATGGGGATTTGTTCGATTATTGCAAATAAGCGGATGTTGAAAGGTTTTAATACTGAGAGAAGGCGATTGTTAATAATGAAAATAGCTGAAGCTCTGCGCTTCAGCTATACAGGATGGGCAATAAAGATGATCAGTTGCTCACTCGCTCAAGTACGGATGAGTCCGTATGGGCAAATTCTCCATCGTAAATACTTAGAATCGTAGACTGTGAGTAGGTTAACGTGTCACCATCGATTTTGATATTCATGCTAAAGCCGTTGTACTGGCCTTGTCTTTCATAAAATTGGACTCGGCTACACCTCTTGAAGACATAACCAATGTCATATTGTTGCCAGCGGGACCTTCTGCAGTGACGCATGTTGTGCGTGGTACACAAAAGGAGTTATAAACGATTTGGTTTTCCTGATCATAGATGAAGTAACCTCGCTGATCATGGAACTTAGAATCGTCCGCTTTTCGGAAAACTTCTTGTTTGTAATACAGGCAACTAACGTTTGCTCGCTCGCGTTAACCGCATCGGCAGCGACTTCAAACGTCATTGTCTCATAAAAGGGAGTAATTGCAGGCGCACCTTTACCTTGTGCCGTTCCTTCTTGCGCAGGAGAGATATCAACGCCGCCACTGTCGACTGATTTCCAGCTCCCAACGAGCTGAGCAAGAGGACCAAAGTCCATACCATCGATGACAGTGTGATCCGCCATCGCAGGCAGAGGTGCCAATAATAAGGCTGAGAGACTGAACGTTATCGTTTTATTCATATTTGCTTCCTTTTGTGTATTTAGAATTGTTGTGATGACAAAATGTTAGCCAAATACAGGTGAGCAAAAATTATCCGAAATCATCTTAACTGTTTGGAAAGTAGGGAATTATGCAAAGCTAGGTAACAGCTTGTAACAAAGGATAAATATCAGGGAACTTTCTCACGCCGAATAAAAAAGAGCCAGCATAAGCTGGCTCTTGTTTCTCATAACGACAGAGACAATATTATTGACCAAGTTGGTGTGCAGTAAGGATTGCTGCAAATACACTTTGTGCAGTGACAGGGAATGGCATGTTGTGAATCGTTTCACCTTCAGCCGTTGCGCCTTCTGCGACTTCAAATAGTTTGTCTTTATTGATTTCTTTCACGCCCATGTCAAATAGGTTGGTTGGTAGACCTACTGAACGACAGAAGTTAAGAACGGTGTTGATCTCTTCCATTGGTGCATTTTCTAATACAAGCTGAACCAATGTACCGAATGCTACTTTTTCACCGTGATAGAGGTGGTGACACTCTTCAAGCTTAGTTAGACCGTTGTGAATAGCATGCGCTGCAGCTAAGCCAGAGCTTTCGAAACCGATACCACTTAGATATGTATTTGCTTCGATGATGTTTTCAACAGCGGTTGTACTCACGCCATTTTCTACAGCAACTTTTGCTTTCAAGCCGTCTTCAAGCAACGTTTCGTAGCAAAGTTTAGCGAGAGCTTGAGCAGAGCGTGTTGGTGCGCCGCCAGCCATCGTTGACTTGCCAGACG
>ASHK01000889.1 GCA_000695745.1 Vibrio madracius
AAAGCGCTAGATTGGATAATTGGTAGTTTTCATGAACCGTGTTTCAGCCAGCAACCAAAGAGCTACACACTAAAGCTCTAATTAATACGATCGAAAGTGGTAATGTCGATGCTTTGGGCCACCTAGGAAACCCAACTTTGATTTTGATTTTCATGACTGTGGCTGAGTGTGCGGCAGAGCATAATGTTGCTATTGAAATTAATAACTCAACGTTGAGAGGTCACAGCCGAGTGGGAAGTATTGAACGTTGCTATGAAATCGCTCGGGTAGTAAAAAAGCCGGCGGGTATATTACTACGGGCAGTGACTCCCACTTCTGTGACACGATTGGTTTGTTTGAACTAACGAGTGAGCTATTAACATCGGTAGATATGCCGACAGATAAAATCATCACTTACAGTGCTCGACAGTTTTTGGACTTTTTAGAGCTCAGAGGGCGTGATCCTATCGAGGAATTTGCCGGACTTTAATCAGACTAGGATAACGTTTAGAAACAATTTTCATAACGTTGTGCTAACGATATTTAGTAGACTCGTCGGTTAGGACCTCATTCGATTGAGATCCCATTGATCTTCAAAAGGAATAATAATGATAAAAATAACCACCGCTAGTCTACTTTCAATGGTTCTTCTGTTTTCTACTAGCGTTGTTGCTGAAGGCGTAGACCTGAAGAAGAACATGCAAGCGATGAAGCTGGCGTTCAAACAAGCAGCAGAGGCACAATCGGTCGACGAAATGCGTCAACCAATAAAAGATTTGGAGACCTTGATTGCGGATTCCAAGCGAGGTGAGTATCCACCAGAAAAAGCCGAGCTTTATATGGAAGGATTCAACAAGTTGTCTGGCGCTTTGAATCAAGTGAGCGATGAGTTGGAACAAGACGATCTTGAAGCTGCAAAACAGTCTCTGCGGGAAGTCGATAATCTACGACTGGAATATCATGATAAACGTAACCCAAGTATCTGGAAGCGCTTATTTGGTTAACGATTCGCTTTGAGTCACTAATAGAAAAGGAGCACATAGTTTGTGCTCCTTTTTGTTGAGTAGCTAAACTTTGAGCATTAGGCTTTGGAAAATTGATACGTTCGATAGCCACCTATCAGGTTTCGTGCTTTATAGCCATTATTGACTAGCTGACGATAGGCAACGTTACCGCGTAACCCAACTTGACAATAGATAATGATTTCTTTGTCTTTCGGTAGTTCGTTCATGCGATGACGCAACTGATCAACCGGAATATTGATGGCACCTTCGATAAACCCAACCTTTTCTAGTTCACCTGGGTTGCGCACGTCCAACAGTAACTGGTCTTCGTGTAAGTTATCGATCTCATTGAAGTGGATTGGCGTTGCATCGCCTTTAAGAATGTTGTTTGCAACAAACGCAGCTTGATTAATCACATCCTTCGCGCTGCCAAAGGGAGGAGCATAGGTGAGTTCGAGATGCTGCAGTTGTTCAACGGTCATTCCTGCACGCTGCGCCACTGCCAGCACATCGATACGTTTATCTACACCATCCTTTCCTGTCGCTTGAGCACCCAGTATTTTCCCATCCTCTGGACTAAACAACAGTTTGAGCGAAATGATCTCTGATCCCGGGTAATACCCCGCATGGCTCGCGGTATGAACATAAATTTTTTCGTAGGCGATGCTATCACGTTGAAGTGTCTTTTCATTTTTACCGACAGATGCCATAGCTAAGTCGAAGATCTTAACAATGGCCGTTCCTTGAGTTCCTTGGTAACTCTCTTTACGACCTAACATATTATCTGCAGCCATACGCCCTTGACGGTTTGCAGGTCCTGCTAGTGGAACGAAGCTTGGCTTACCTGTAACAAAATC
The DNA here is from genome assembly GCA_000695745.1 of Vibrio madracius. Taxonomy (GTDB): domain Bacteria; phylum Pseudomonadota; class Gammaproteobacteria; order Enterobacterales; family Vibrionaceae; genus Vibrio; species Vibrio madracius. The sequence goes on from ASHK01000889.1 coordinate 1,841, forward strand.
AGGGTCTTCTATTGCGTCACCAACCGCATAAATGTAAGGGTCACTGGTTTGTAGATATTTATTGACGGTGATACCACCGAACGAACCAAGTTGTAAGCCTGCGCTTTGCGCTAGTTTGTTTTCTGGTCTCACACCAATTGACATAATTAAAATGTCAGTATTGAAACTTTCACCGTTGTTCAGTGTTAGGTGTAATGAGCCTGGCTGATGTTGGTCTTCGCTTGTGCTCTTAGAGTGGGATATTTCAGCTTGGTATTCGACACATTCCAATGCAGCGCCTAATCGAAGGTCGATTCCTCGCTGTCTGATTTCTGCATGAGCAAATCCAGCCATTTCTTTATCAACCGGTGTCATAACTTGGTCGGCCATTTCAATGAGTGTGGTTTTTATCCCTAATTGATGAAAGGCTTCCATCATCTCTAAACCAATAAAACCGCCGCCAACTACTGTAGCGTGTTGCGGTTTGTTATCTTGGATAGTGGCAATAATCCGGTCCATATCAGGAATATTTCGCAGAGTATGAGTTAGTGGATTGTCTACGCCCGGT
>ASHK01000890.1 GCA_000695745.1 Vibrio madracius
ACCACCGGTCGGCTCAATCTCTTCGTGAGCCGACTGGGTGGCGGAAATGTCGATGAGTGGGTGTGGTGAAAGCGGCATTGCCTTGGGTCGCGGTGATGTTCCTATTCTTAATCATCGTTACTTACGTACCGTGGGTGTCAACGTGGCTTCCGACCACATTAATGGGGCCGGAGATCATTACCAAGTAACCTCTGACTCACGAAAAAAAGAGGAGGTCGTTAGACCTCCTCATCGATATGCTTGATGTTCTGCGTTCTTGGATCTGGCTGAGAGCGTCGCTCATAAAAAACACGTCTACTTTGCTTTTTCCTTCTGTCTACCGTTTCGCTGGTGCGATGCTCAACATAAAAAAATACCGTCGATTTCTACCGTATCAGAAATAAAGGGAACCTCGTTTTTCGCCCATAATTGTCTCCCTACGTGTTCTTATACCTAATTGTTATGCAACGTCCTGTCTATATAATTTAAGTATAGGAGACTTAGCTCACACTTCTACAGTATTTTAGTAGGAGCTTTTGTAGGATTCCTTAATAAGCTGATATTTCTGCATTTTATCGTACAAAGTTTTTCTTGGGATGTTGAGCTTGGCCATCGTAGCTTTGATACTTCCGTTAGTTTCACTAAGGGCCTGTTCAATGACATTCTTCTCAAATAAATTTACCTGATCGGCAAGTGATTGAGCATCGTCGCTTTCTTCTGGCGTAGACGTACCTGCTTGGATTTTGCCAAGCAATACAAAACGTTCTGCGCAATTTCTCAGTTCTCTGACGTTTCCTGGCCAATCATGGCCAATCAACTGACTCAATTGTTGAGCAGATAAAGCGTTAGCCGTTTTTCCATAGCGAGATGCAGCGACCAGTTGAAAATGGTGAAACAAAGAGGCGATGTCATCTTTGCGATCTCTTAGTGGGGGTAAGTCAAGGGTGACGATATTGAGTCGGTAATAAAGATCCTGCCGAAAGTTACCATCCAGAGAGGCTTGGTTTAGATCGGTTTTTGTGGCAGCAATAACCCGTATGTTTAAGGGTATCAGCGTGTTGGAGCCAATACGTTCAATGGCACGTTCTTGTAAGACTCTCAACAATCTAATCTGCGCTTGCATGGGCATCGACTCTATTTCATCCAGAAATAACGTGCCGCCATTTGCATGCTCAAATTTACCAATACGCGTGCTTTCTGCACCGGTAAATGCGCCCTTTTCATGGCCGTATAACTCACTTTCAATCAAGTTTTCAGGAACTGCACCACAGTTTACCGCGACGAAATTACCGTCTTTTCTTGAGCTTTGTTCATGCAAAGAGCGCGCAACCAATTCTTTACCTGTGCCCGTTTCCCCAAATAACAAGATATCAGCATCGGTATCGGCAACCACAGAAATAGTAGAGCGTAGCTCTTGAATAACCTGAGTGTCACCAATAATTCTTGGGCCAAGGGTTTGACTTGCCTTTAGTGAACGTTTGAGGCGTTCATTTTCAAGGGTAAGCTGTCGCTTCTCTATCGCTCGCTGCGTGATTTCGATAAGACGTTCGGCAGAGAAAGGTTTCTCGATAAAATCATAGGCGCCATCTTGAATGGCTTGAACCGCCATAGAGATATCACCGTGTCCCGTGATGAGGATTACTGGGATATTTTGGTAGTGATGCGTAACGGTATTGAGCAGATCCAGACCTGATAATCCGGGTAAACGAATATCGGAAATAATGGCGAGTGGTCGCTCATTGTGTTTTAGACACAACAGCGCCTCTTCTACCGATGAGAAGAATTGTGCATCAATATCGGCGAGTTCGAAGCTCTGCTGTAACGCGGCTCTAATATCATCATCGTCATCAATAAAAATACGTAGCTCATCGCTTAGTCCTTGTCCGTATGAGTACAAATTGGCAATTCGACCGAAAAACGCGCACCGCCTAACGGAGAGCGGGCAACGCGAATCTTGCCGTTTAAATTTTGGATAATTTGTTGTGAGATAGACAGCCCTAATCCTAACCCGTTGTCCTTTGTGGTATAGAAGGGCTCAAACAGCTCGGCAACAGAGTTTCCATCCAGTCCTGGCCCTGAATCATCAATATGAATGGTTACCTTGGTTTGACCTTGCTCTATCGTTAATGCCAGTTGTTTCTCATTATGATTGTGCATGGCTTGAATAGCATTCGTCAGTAAGTTGATGAGCACTTGTTCCAC
>ASHK01000891.1 GCA_000695745.1 Vibrio madracius
CTTTGAGTGCCGAWTTTTTCTCTTCAAGCTCAGAAAAGACTTGTGCCATTTCATCGGCAAACGCGGCTTGAAGGGTATTCATTTTTTCACCTGGAACATCTATTCCAAGCCATGCAATGTTCTGCTCATCAACATTAAGATGAAAGGCTTTTTGCTCACTCATTATTCTACCTCCAGAATCATCGCCGCGCCTAAACCACCAGCAGCACATGCTGTATTCAGCGCTAATCCACCACCACGGCGTTTAAGCTCGTTGAGTGTTTGTGTAATCATTCGCGCACCAGTGGCTGCGAATGGGTGGCCGTAGGCTAGTGAACCGCCAAGCACGTTAAATTTCTCCATATCGATTTCACCAATCGCACTCGAACGACCAAGCTTTTCTTTGGCAAAAGATTCACTCGCAAACATTTTAACGTTCGAGAGTGCTTGGGCAGCAAAGGCTTCGTGCATGTCAATAAGCGTTAAATCTGATAGCGAGATACCTGCGCGGTCTAGTGCCATAGGCGTCGCATAAGATGGCCCCATCAACATATCTTCACGAACGCCAATAGCGGAGAACGCATAAGAACGGATATAGCCTTTGATTTCTAAACCCAGCTCTTTAGCGCGACCTTCACGCATCAACATAATGGCGGCAGCACCATCAGTTAGCGGCGTACTGTTCGCCGCAGTAACCGTGCCATATTGGCGGTCAAACGCTGGACGCAACTTGCTGTAACTCGCAAGCTCTGAATCGTGACGGATATTGTTATCTTGATCTAGGCACTGCTTATAAGGTTCAGGGAAAGCCGTCATGACTTCATCACGCACTTTGCCCTCTTTCCAAGCTTGTGATGCAAGAGAGTGTGACCGATGCGCTAGCTCATCTTGCTCTAGACGGGTGATACCGTGTGACTTCGCCATCTGCTCAGCCGTTTGTCCCATGGACAAGCCTGTTGAATACTCTGCGACGGCTGGCGGTACAGGCATAAGGTCTTTGAAAGACAATTTCTTGAGAATGCTTAGTTTTTGTCCGACGGTTTTGGTTTTACTCAGAGCAAGTAGATTCGCCGCCAATTTTTTAGAAACCCCGATAGGTAGAACAGAAGAGGAATCCGCGCCACCAGCGATACCCACATCAATAGTGCCCGCCATAATACTTTCACAGACATTGGCAGCGGCTTGGAAACTTGTCGCACAAGCCCGAGTCACACTGTAGGCGTCAGTATGAATGTTCATACCAGTGCCAAGAACTATTTCTCGCGCGATATTTGGTGCCTCAGGCATCTGAACCACTTGACCAAATACCACTTGATCAATCAGCTTAGGATCAATATCAGTACGTGCCATCATTTCGGCAACAACCATCTTGCTAGATCAACGGCAGGTACTTGGCTAAATTCGGTGCTTTGGCGCGCAAAAGGGGTGCGCAAACCTGCAACTACAGCGATACGTTCGCCGTTACGGGTGGTGAGATCGATTTTCCCCACTTCCTTACTGCTCATAATTTCTCCTTCCTAAGAGGTCTGACCACGACATTGTAACGAAGATGTTAAGGATTTAAAACAACCGTTTAATAAAACTTGATGGATTTATTGAATAACGTGATATGGTCGACCAAAATGGAATATGAGATTCACGCAAGCTAGGCGACAATAGAGAGAGCGAAAACAAGTAGATAGATTTCTCAGGCAAAAAAAACCACACAGTAAATTGTGTGGTTGGAATCTATAAAGCAATTAACTTGCGCCAATTGAAAATAATCAGTTTCCTGATTAGGAGAAAGTAAAGTCAGCCTTCAAAAGGAAGTGTCATCTTGCTCAACATGTTAGTCCCGAAAGACCAACGAGATGACAAGAGTTAATATAACCGCTCCTCAGGTCTTAATTTTGAACTAGATCAATTTTGAGTGACTTTGCTATGAATACAACGAAAAAAACGCGAATCACAGAGCAAAAACGGGGGCTCCTGTGTCATTTATAAAAAAGTTTGGAAAGAAATCTTCGAGTACTCCGGTCAACTCGAATATGGACAAACAAAGAAAATACGAAGCACTGGTTCGTGCTTATCATAGAGATCTATATCGATATGCTTATTGGTTG
>ASHK01000892.1 GCA_000695745.1 Vibrio madracius
TATGGCGGAACAGGTTTGGGGCTCTCCATCAGTAAACGCTTAACGGAAATTATGGGTGGCGAGATCGGTGTCACTAGTGAAATGGACAAAGGGTCGACATTCTGGTTTACCGTTTGCCTTGAGAATTCATCCAAACAGTCGGTGGTCTATCTGCCTACCGGTGATTTGAAAAAACAACGTATTTTGGTTGTAGACGATAACGATACGAACTGCAGCTTGCTCGAGCAAATCTTCACGCGTTGGGGGATCTCGTACCAAGTCGCCAACAGCGGTGAGGAAGCGTTGACGGTTTTAGCCGACAACTACAGACAGCAGCAATCTTTTACCATCGCCATTCTCGACTATCAAATGCCAAATATGGATGGCGTTGAGCTTGCCAAACAGATCCAAGATAACCCCAACTACAATGACACTCGTTTAGTGATGTTCTCATCTGTGGTTCAGCGTGGCGACGCGAAGAAAATGCAAAAGGCAGGGTTTAGTGGTTACCTTACCAAACCGATGCAGCAAGCTGACCTGTTGAGTGTTTTAGAGAAAGTATCGGGATTATCTGGCAGTGATAGCAGCGAAGCGTTCGTCACGCGGCATACCCCAGAGAAGAAAGCGCAATACAATGCACGTGTTCTGATTGTGGATGATGTCACCACCAACCAGGTCGTGCTGCAATCACTATTGTCGAAATTTGGGATTAAAGTTGACAAAGCCAAAAACGGTCTTGAAGCGCTTGCTGCACTGAGAACACCAGCCAACTATGACCTTGTTTATATGGACTGCCAAATGCCAGAAATGGACGGTTATGAAGCAACGAGAGAGATACGAAATACTCATAATATCAACATTAATCACTCTGTTCCGGTTGTCGCGATGACGGCGAACGCACTGCAAGGTGACCGAGAGAAATGTATGGAAGCAGGAATGGATGACTATATTTCCAAGCCCATTAACGCCAAAGCGCTAGGAGAATCGTTGGAGCGTTGGATTTCTCATTGCCGGATAAATGAGGATGACTCAAACTCAGTAAGTCGCACCAGTGCCTAGCGTGGCATTGTTATCAATTGAGTTAGTGACGTTATCATTCGTCGCTGGCTTGCTCTGCGACTGTATTCCAATCGAGTAATCAAATTTTCCACGGATTGCACACCAATATATTAATCTAGATTAAGTTTTGCCTTGTGCATTCTCTGTATTATCGCGCCTCACTGTTGATACCAATAATAAGCATAACAATACATTGAGGAGATTGGAGTTGAGCCACTTGTTCACAGAGAGTCGCATCGGCAATTTGGTGCTAAAAAACCGCTTCATGCGAAGTGCAACTTGGGAAAATATGGCGACAGAGGACGGTCATATGACTGACAAGCTGTACGCCATTTATGAAGAACTTGCCCAAGGCGAGGTGGGTCTTATTGTGACGGGCTATGCCAATATCGTAAAAGAAGAAAAACCCAATGCTGGCATGATGGGGATTTACGATGATTCCTTTATTCACGAGTACCAAAAACTGACCGACTTGGTTCATCAATACCATTCAAAAATTGTAATGCAGCTGGCTTATGGCGGCACAAAAACCACCTACAACGTGGGCGAGCGCGTGATTTTGCTCCAAGTGATGTCCCTGAAATGGCACGCAAACGCAAGGCAAAGCGATGACGAAAGCGGAGATCGACTACATTGTTGATGCCTTTGCCAAAGCCACATTAAGAGCCAAACAGTCAGGCTTTGATGGGGTAGAACTTCATGGGGCACACACCTATCTAATTAATCAGTTTCTAAGCCCATACTATAACCGTCGTGATGACGAATATGGCGGTAGCTTGGAAAACCGCATGCGTTTCTTAGTGGAGATTTATCAAGCATGCCGTGAGCGGGTTGGTAACGATTTTCCAATTCTCGTTAAGTTGACGGCCACAGAGTTTTTTGAGGGTGGCTTGACCTTCGATGAAACGCGTGTGGTGTGCAAAACGCTAGAATCAATGGGCGTTGATGCGCTGGTTATCTCTGGCAACATTCACGGTAAAGCCAATACTATGGTGGGCGAAACTCACGACGGTTATACCATTCGAGAAGAAGGTTACTTCCACGAATACGGTCATGCTATCAGTCAAGACGTGAACGTGCCGGTGATTACGGTTGGTGGTTTGACGGATATCGGCGCGATTGAGTCTATTGCAAAAAGCACGGGTATTGAGTATTTCGCATTATCGCGTCCGCTGCTATCTGAGCCTAATCTAGTTAAACGTTGGAAACAAGGCGATCGCTCGCCAGTCGAGTGCGAGCGCTGCTCAAAATGTCGCACCAAACGAGGCAATTTCTGTGTTGTGAACAAGGAGCGCAAAGTCGCTCTAGCAGCGATGTAACGGCTCTGTTATCTTGCGTTTTAGTAAACTTTTGCCTTAACACAACTCGTGCACAAGAGTCAGAGCACAGCTGACTCTTGTTGAGATACCGCCTCTCATGTTCTAGCACGAAAGTTTCCTTTTTATGCCTACAAGCCCGGAATAGTGACTACACTAAGTATTAACTCAATACGATCAAGGTAATGATCGGTTCAGGATGAATATTGAGTGAATAGTCGAGTATTCAACTAGAGGTAAGCTATGGCATTAATTACGCAAGTACTTAATAACTTTCCCGGATTTGCTGTTCAGTATGATCCGAGCAAAAATCCCTTTTTTCGACCAATCATGGAAGAGAACTTAAGAAAACTGAAAGAAGTATCCGCTGGCAAATCATTGCTGTCTGAAATTCAAGCCGCCAAACCCGCCGTAAGAGGTTCATTCCCTAACAATATCAACGTCATCTGCGTGCCGACGCAGCTTAATTTTACGCAAAGTGGTTTTAA
>ASHK01000893.1 GCA_000695745.1 Vibrio madracius
GCTCATTTCTTGCATTTCAGCTTGAGTCGCCAAATCGAGTTGTTTCTCTAGCTCTGGAATACGACCGTATTGCAGTTCAGACATTCGGTTCAAATCGCCGGCACGTCTTGCTACATCCATATCAAGTCTTGCCTGTTCAAGCTCAGACTTTATATGTTGAGTCCCCGATAACGCGGCTTTTTCAGCATTCCAGACTTCTTCCAATTCTGCGTAATCACGCTCTTTGGTCTCTAACTCTTCATTCAGAGCAAGCAAGCGCTTCTCACTAGCATTATCTGACTCATTTTTAAGAGCTTGCTGCTCGATTTTTAGTTGAATGATTTTACGTTCCAACTTGTCCAAAGATTCCGGCTTTGAATCTATTTGGAGTCGAATGCTCGATGCGGCTTCGTCAATAAGATCGATAGCCTTATCCGGTAGTTGCCTATCCGTAATATATCGATGCGATAAACTTGCTGCCGCAACAATAGCGGGATCGGTAATTTCTACATGGTGATGAAGCTCATAACGCTCTTTCAAGCCACGTAATATCGCAACGGTGTCTTCGACACTCGGTTCATCAACCAGTACTTTTTGGAAACGTCGTTCTAACGCTGCATCTTTTTCAATATATTGACGATATTCATCCAACGTCGTCGCACCAACACAATGTAGCTCACCTCGTGCCAATGCGGGTTTCAACATATTACCTGCATCCATCGAGCCTTCGCCTTTACCTGCACCAACCATCGTGTGCAGCTCATCGATGAACAGAATGATGTTACCTTCTTCTTTAGCTAGCTCGTTTAAGACCGATTTCAAGCGTTCTTCAAACTCACCACGATATTTCGCACCCGCGACCAGTGAGCCCATATCTAAAGAAAGCACTCGACGCCCGCGCAAACCTTCAGGGACTTCATTATTGATAATGCGTTGAGCAAGCCCCTCTACGATTGCAGTTTTACCTACACCGGGCTCACCGATTATGACGGGGTTATTTTTGGTACGACGTTGAAGCACTTGTATAGTACGGCGAATTTCATCATCACGACCGATAACAGGATCCAGCTTGCCTTGTTCCGCTCGCTCGGTGAGATCGATGGTAAACTTTTCTAAAGCTTGGCGTTTCTCTTCTGCATTAGGGTCATCCACTTTCTGACCACCGCGAATTTGTTCGATTGCTTGGTTAACTTTAGTCTCAGTTAACCCTTGCTGTTTCAAAAGTGCTCCTAAGGGGCCTTTATCTTCAATTGCCGCAAGCAAAAAGATCTCGGAAGAAATGTAGGCATCTTGACGTTTTTGGGCAATTTTGTCGCAGAGATTAAATAACTGCCCCATGGCACTCGACAACTGAACATCGCCACCAACGCCTGTGACTTTTGGCAGTTTGTCCATTAACTCAGACAACTTAGAGCGCAATTGAACCACGTCAACATTTAGCATCGTTAACAATGGACGAATAGAACCGCCCTCTTGGTTGAGCAGCGCAACCATGAGGTGGACAGGTTCAATGTATTGATGATCTCGGCCCAATGCCAGTGATTGAGCATCAGAAATAGCAATTTGGAATTTGCTAGTAAATCGATCTAGGCGCATAGCAACCCCCGTTTAAATTACATACCACTTGTTATGCAATTAAGATGGTTGCTAGACCAACGGATTTCAAGATAAAGAAAACAAAATCAATGATTGATCCAGATAAAGCTTGCCATACGCCCCGTCTGTCCATCACGTCGATAAGAAAAGAAACGCTTTTCATCGCTAAATGTACATAGACTACTTAGCGTGACATCCCTAATGCCTGACGCTTGCAACTTCATCTGTGCAATATGTGCTAAATCAGCAAGCCACTTATCTGGGTTTGTGCCTGCTTTAAATGCAACGCTATATTCTGGGTTCGTCTGACAAAATGCATGCTTCACATCCAGACCCACTTCAAAAGCGTCAAAGCCAATTGCAGGACCGATCCAAGCTTGCGCCTCGCTCTCAAACAAATTCGCAGCCTTTTCGACAATTCCGTCCGCTAAACCACGCCAGCCTGCATGCACAGCCGCCACAGCGCTTCCATCCTTGGCACATATTAGAATTGGCAAGCAATCTGCCGTCATAGCACTTAACACCACACCCGGCGTTCGTGTGAAACTCGCGTCCGCGTCCAGAACTTGTTCCGTTGCGGCTTGGACGATAGCGATTTTAG
>ASHK01000894.1 GCA_000695745.1 Vibrio madracius
ATGACATCGGCATTTTGACGACCGAGTAGCTCGATTACCGCATCACGAATCAATGGCTGATGGTGCTCAATAATGACTAAGTCACTGGCATCTGCAACCATTACATCAATTCTGACTTGAACGTAACCGAGGCGCTTTCCTTCAGTATAAAAGTTGGTCGTCAATTCTGGCTCTAAGGTGAAATAGGCAAGGTTGGGAGTCGCCGGATCGGCAGAAAGCGCAGGGAATGTGACAGTCAAGCCCATGATAAGGAAAAACTGGGTTAGTAACGTTTACGCATATTTCTCTCTTTCTAACTCCATTTAGCCGATATTCTATAAGCCTAATTTTGTTACAATAGCACGATACTACTAGAGTTTAAGGACACTTCGAATGGTACAATACGCCATTCAGAAGAATAATGATTGTACGCGTTAAGTGCGTGTTATTGAATAGCAAAATGAATGATTCAGTTTTCAACTATCTGAAAGTATTACGCCAGGCTCAGTGGCAATCTCCAGAACAGTTTCGATTTACCAACGATAATGTCTTGCAATGGCTGACAGAACAGGGCTCTTTGTCACATAAACTGGCGGCGCATTGTGAGCATTTCGCTGTAGAGGTAGTGCGAAACGAAGCCAGCACGCCACAATGTATGTCACTTGAAGAAGTGGAATTACTTGATCATGAAGCTTGCTGGCTAAGAGAAGTGGTGCTGTCGGGTGATGAGGTGCCGTGGGTTATCGGCCGTACACTGATGTCGCTGGAGGCCATAGACAGAAGTCAATACGACATTTCACAGCAAGGCACGATCCCGATAGGGGTCACGCTGTTCTCAAGTTCAGATACTACACGTGATGCCTTGCAGGTTGCGGTGATTGCGACACCTCAAGGTGATTTGTTTGCTCGTCG
>ASHK01000895.1 GCA_000695745.1 Vibrio madracius
AATTAGCAATATATATGCCAGAGTATGTTTGCCGCTGAGGTTGGCACAATAAAAGTGACAATATTGAGAAAAATCCCGACGATTTGCCGGGATTCATAGACCTAAGAACGGTTATTAGTAGCCGTTAGCGTTACAGTGACATATCGTCAATTTGCGCTTTCACACGCAATACCTTGTCCGCATAATTTGGATCGGTTGCGTACCCAGCTTGATGGATATCACGAATAAAGCGCTCAGAGCCTTGATTACCATTCAGTGCCGACTGATAACGTGGGTTTTCATTCAGGAATTTCACATAGTCGTTGAAGCTGTCTTCATAGGAACTATACGAACGGAACGCTGCACGCTCTTGAACTGGAATATTTTGGTTGGTATTCCAGTGTTTGTTGTTGCCACTTTGTTCGCCATGCCAGCTTCTGTCGGCCTTAATATTAAATAGGTTGTTGCTACTGCCCTTACTGTTGTTGACCACTTTTTGCCCCAACCCGTTTCCAACGCCGCTTGCGCTAATAGTAACGAAGAGTCGACGCCTAACGACTGAGCCGCTCGGTCTGCATAAGGTTTTAATGACTCTACGAAGTTTTGCGGAGTCTTGAAGTCAACAGGATGCGCTGCCGTGTTTCCGTCAAGACCTAGCGATTTCGCGGTGTTACGCGCTTTCGCTTCATCATAGGGAAGGTTCAGAGTGGTATCGAACGCTTCATTACGCATTCGGATTTCACTGCCCGCAGCAGCATGCGCTTCTGGCGAACGCGCCGCGCCAAGTTGGGCGACGATCATATCCGCCAACCCTAGAGAACCATTCGCACTCAATTCACTCGACATCTGGTCATCAAGCATTTGACGGTAAAATTGTCCATTTTGGCTATTCGTTAGGTCCGATTCAAAATGAAGTATTAGCCTCACGCATCGACTTTAACATCATAGACGTGAAGATAGACTCGAACTGACGAGCAGCTGCACGCAACGCCGCATCATCATCGCCCTCTTTACCACTGACGGCTTGCTGACGAAGCTTATCTAGGCTACTGATATCATGGATAAAACCGATGTCATTGGAATTTTTGATCATGTTGCTTACCTAGATAACAATCAATTGACCTTCAATGGCACCTGCTTGCTTCAGTGCCTGTAAAATAGCCATAAGGTCTGAAGGAGCTGCGCCCACTTCGTTAACGGCACGTACGAGATCATCCAGTGTCAAACCCGGTTGGAAGTTAAACATCTTACCTGACCCTTCAGTGACTTGAATATCGGAATTAGGCACCACTACCGTATCCCCACCAGCGAACGCGTTCGGTTGGCTAACTTTCAAGTTCTCTTTGATAGCTACCGTCATACCGCCGTGTGTCACTGCCGCAGGTTTTAGCTTGACGTGTTTACCAACACAATGGTTCCGGTGCGGGAGTTAACAATGATTTTTGCACCGCTATCTGCGGTATCGAATTCAACGTTTTCAACTGCTGAAAGGAAAGCGACACGTTGGCTGAGATCGCGAGGTGCTCGAACTCGAACCGAGGTGGAGTCTAATGGGCTCGCCATTTGCGGACCTAAGAAATCATTAATGGCGTTCGCCATGTTTTGCGCCGTTGTGAAATCGGATTGCAGTAAGTTAAAGGTGATATAGTCACCACGCGAGAATGGGCTAGGCACTTCACGCTCAACGGTTGCACCGCTTGAAATCATGCCTACGACAGGGTTATTGCCGACGATTTTGGACCCATCTAATCCTTCTGCACTGAATCCACTCACTACCAAGTTGCCCTGTGCCACTGCGTAGACCTCACCATCCAAACCTTGTAAGAAGGTCTGCATTAAAGTACCGCCACGGAGGCTTTTTGCCGCACCGATTGAAGAAACCGTGACATCCACACGCTGACCTGGCTTTGAGAACGCAGGCAGCTCTGCGGTGACAATGACCGCTGCGACGTTTTTAAATTTAGGTTTAAAGCCAATCGGCATCTGAATACCAAATCGTTCAAGCATGGAACGAAAGCTCTGTTCAGTGAATGGCGTTTTTTCGCCAGTGCCTGGAAGGCCAGTGACCAAACCATAACCCACCAATTGGTTACTACGTACCCCGGCAACTTCTGCCACATCTTTAATGCGTGCCGCTTGCACACTTGCCGCGGCAAAACATAAACCAAGAAGTAAAAACGTGATTTTTTTCATCATGTTACCCTAAAACAAACAAACCCTCTGAGGAGAGGGTTTGCCGCTTACTATTCGTCGATTCCTATCCCTATAGAGAGACATTAAAAAATCGTGCCAAGAATCCTGGTTCTTGCATATCTTGTTGTGTTCCGGTCCCTGAGTATTGGATTCGCGCGTTCGAAATTCGGTTAGATGCAATGGTATTATCAAACTCAATATCATCAGGACGAATGGTGCCACTTAGGCGAATGTACTCATCGCCCGTATTCAACGTGAGCCATTTTTCTCCGCGAATAACCAGATTACCGTTCGCAAGGACTTCGATTACCTCCACGGTGATGGAGCCTGAAATACTGTTGCTTTGATTAGCAGAAGCATTGCCTTTGAAGTTGTTATCGTTCTTTAACTCATAGGAGAAATCGTAGTCATTAATGGTAACCGGTCTACCGCCAACAAGCAGCGGATCCATCGAAGAATCGTTGGCTTTTGACAAGTCAGCGTCAGCACTTTTTGCGCTTTAGTCGCCTCGTTCAGCTCCACTGTAATAATGTCACCAATACCACGAGGTTTTGAGTCGTCATACCAATTGCGTGCGTAATGAGTGTTGAACAATGAACCGGTTGCGGCGGCGTAATGCTCTGGTTTATTTTTAGGGTGAATCGGTGCCCATGCCGGATCATCGGCAACAGGGTCCGTTCTGCCACGCAGTGTATCGACGATACCTGAAGATGAATTTTTGTCTCCTTCCACTGCATCCACCGTTGTCGTGCTACTGGCAACATCATCAACGGATTCTTCTTGGCCAAACTGAGCACAGCCTGAGAGCACAGCCAGTAAGGAGACACAAAGTAATTTTCTCATTCCATGTACTCCCTATTCGTTATAACTGCTGGTTAGCAAAGCTCATCATCTTGTCGACCGACGAGATAACTTTCGAGTTCATTTCGTAGACTCGCTGCGCTTCGATCATATTCACCAGCTCTTCGGTAACATTCACGTTAGACGTCTCTAGCATGGACTGACGAATCTGACCAAAGCCATCTAAGCCTGGTACGCCCTCGTTTGGATCGCCACTAGCACCGGTTGGCAAGTAAAGGTTTGACCAATTGGCTCTAGACCACCTGG
>ASHK01000896.1 GCA_000695745.1 Vibrio madracius
AGACAAAAAAATCTGACATTGATTTGATGAAAAAGGCGCTTTGAGCGCCTTTTTTGTTTTCACTCAGGTTGTTAATTGCTGTCGTTACTGAGTAAAGAGCGATAAATCCAAGCTCCAATGATGGCACCAACAATAGGTGCTAACCAGAATAACCATAACTGAGCAACGGCCCAGTCACCAACGTACAATGCTACGCCTGTACTACGTGCGGGATTAACGGATGTGTTGGTAACCGGAATACTGATTAAATGAATCAAGGTCAGACAAAAGCCGATCGCAATGGGTGCAAAACCTTGAGGTGCACGCTTATCTGTCGCGCCCATGATGACAAGCAAGAACATCGCTGTCATGACGATCTCGCAGACTAACGCGGCCGTCAATGAATACTTCCCTGGTGAATGCGCGCCATAGCCATTGGCGGCAAAACCAGAGGTTGTTGCATCAAATCCAGCTTGTCCCGAAGCGATAATGTATAGGACCCCTCCGGCAAGCAAACCACCGATAACCTGAGCAAGAATGTAGGGTAACAACTCTTTAGTTTCGAATCGGCCCCCCGCCCAAAGACCGATACTGACGGCAGGTTTAAGTGGCAACCGGAAATGTGCCCAATGGCAAATGCCATAGTCAGGACGGTCAAACCAAAAGCAAATGCGACGCCCAGTAATCCAATGCCCACATCTGGAAATGCTGCAGCAAGAACCGCTGAGCCGCAACCGCCGAGTACCAGCCAAAATGTCCCGAATAGTTCAGCCAAATATCTGTTCATAAGAAACACCATTCTTAACGTTGTGCGTCTTAACAACATAGCTTACTGGTTTGAGACTGCCAAATTTAGCGTTAAATATTAGGTAATTCGTTCGAGCTCTAAAATGTTAGCCAATGCGTTAGCATTAGTCTCGCCACATACGTCAGGACATGCTTTAAAAGCATGGCAAACTTTGGGACGCTCTGGTTTTAACCAAAGAGCTTTTACAAAGATTATCCTTCATCGAGTTGTATGCAGCGAACGCCGCTGGGTTTGCCTTTGGGCATTCCAGGAATGGGAGAAGAAATACTGGGAGCGATACAGCACGCGCCACAACCTAGTCGACAATCCATCTTTTGTAGCCTTTAAATTGAAGGGCGCTGAGTGTAACAAAATTAGTGAGCTTGTACATAATTGAATCATACCGATGGTGTTTGCAAAAATAGAATACTTGCAGTTTATAGCGACTAGCGGTATAAAACGCCTCCACAGATTCAGAAGGTAGCGCAACATGACCAGTCCATTTTGGGAAACAACACCATTAGAGCAAATGAGTGAACAACAGTGGGAATCACTGTGTGATGGTTGTGGTAAGTGCTGTCTGCATAAACTGATGGATGAGGACTCTGATGAGGTTTACTACACCAATGTTGCATGCAGTTGGCTTAATAGCAAAACGTGCTCATGTAAGGATTACCCTAACCGTTTTCAATCTGGGGAAGAGTGTTTAAAAACTGACTCGTGAGAAAATCCATGAGTTTAATTGGCTCCCAGAAACCTGTTCTTACCGAGTGTTATCAGAAGGCAAAACACTGCCAGAGTGGCATCCATTGATCACTGGCTCTAAGTCCGCGATGCACGCAGCCGGTGAAAGTGTTCGCAATAAAGTGGTGTATGAAATTGATGTCGTGGATTGGGAAGATCACATAATCAATCACCCAAATCGTTAATAAAAAAGCAGGCTCGAAGCCTGTCTTTTTTCGTTTTAGTTTGCTGAGCAACTTCTGTAAATCTCATTCGAGCGTCTTGTGCTGCTTGAGATGATTGCTCTTTCGCATTTTGTGCTTCAGTCAGAGCCTGAAGTTTGGCTTCTAGGTCATCGAGTAGCTCTTGCGGAATTGCTTTGCTGGCATCGTCAGCATGCTCTAACGCATAGGCGCGAATCTTTTTCTTCACTTTAAATAGCGCTTGTAATGCCGTGCGCTCTTCGTCAGCAGCGATTTGCGCCGCGTCGCGACATTTTTCAAAGTTAGCTAGAGCAACACCTTCGTTTGACCATGGATCAAATTCAGGAAGTTCTTCGATGTTAATCGTTGGCTCAACATAATCTTCTTGATGTCGGATGTCCAAAGTGGTTGCTTTGACAGCGGAGATCATCAGCATAACCGCAATACCAAGCAGTGGAAGTCCGCCCACAATGGCCGCCGTTTGAAGGGTACTCAAGCCACCTAGGAACATTAACACCGCTGGCATGAAGCTTAGGGTAAATGCCCAGAACAGACGGTTCCAACGCATTGGTTCTTGAGTAACGTCTTTCTGAACCACTGACGCCAAGATGTATGAGATAGAGTCAAATGTAGTCGCCGTGAAGATGATACATAACAAGGTAAACAATAAGATGATAAACCAAGCGAAAGGAAGCTCAGAAAGCATCGAGAAAATCGCTTTGGTTGCGCCATATTCATTTAGGATCGCGACGACATCAAGCTGACCTGATAGCTGTAATGACAGACCATAGTTTCCTAAAGATAATGAAAAACAGGAAACAGCCACATGAACCAAAGAATAGTGAACCTGCAACCATCTGTTTGATGGTGCGGCCGCGCGAGATCCGAGCGACGAACAAACCCATGCTTGGTGCAAATACTAAACCACCATGCCCAGTAGAAAATGGTCCAATCTTGTGGGAAATGAGTATTGTCAAACGTACCATAGCCACCAAATGGTTCCGCCCAGGTTGCCATCACAAAGAAGTTTGACATCATTCGACCGATAGAGTCTAAACCGGTTTCCAAAATGAAGATGGTAGGCCCCAACACCAAAACTAGGGCAAGTAGCAACATCGCACCCCAGAAGTTGATATTACTGAGTATTTTGATGCCTTTTTCCATACCCGCAAACGAAGAGTAAGCAAAAATCGCAGTACATATCGCTAGCACACCAATTTGGGAATAAGTATTCTGTGGTAGTCCAAACAAGACACTTAGACCTCGCTAATCAGTGGTGCGGCAAGACCAAGAGTAGTCGCTGCGCCACCAAGAAGACCAAAGATAAACAGTACGTCGATAAGCTTACCAAGCCCACCATTGGTATGTTTTTCACCAATCACAGGAATGAGTGCACTTGAAACTTTCAGTGCGGGCTGTTTACGAACATAGAAGAAGTAGGCGATAGGTAGAGCTGGGATAAGGTAGATAGACCATGCAATAGGTCCCCAGTGGAAGATACCGTAGGTTGCTGCCCAGCGCACGGCTTCTTCACTTCCTGGTTCCAATTGGAAAGGAGGCGCTTGATAATAGTAGGCCCACTCAATACAGCCCCAGTAAAGGATACTTGCCCCGATTCCTCCGCAGAACAGCATCGCTGCCCAAGAAGACGTAGCAAATTCTGGCGCTTCGTCAGGATCTCCAAGTTTAATTTGGCCAATATCGCTAAAAATGATGAATATCATGAAAAAGAGCGCAGCGAGACCAAGAGCTAGATAGAGGAAGCCAAATTTATCGGTCATGATGAGTTTGGCTTGTCCAATGATTTTAGCCCCTTGTTCAGGGAACATTATCAGTGGGATGATGACGCTTAAGAGCAATGTAATTGCTCCAAAAAACGTTGGTTTATCAATCAGTTTGAAATGTCGATTCATAGATTGTGATCATGTAGTTAAAGATGATCGATTATCGTGTGAATGTGCTTTTTATCTCAAACGTGATTGTTTGTCGTTATGACAAAATATTCTAAGCCAACGCAAGTATGAGTGCACCAATGGTGACGGCAGCAGACATATATTGTCCCGCTGAGTATGAAGTATCTTCTTGTTTTTCCAGATCGTCAGGGTGATCCATACCCAACGCTCCGTGAGCGAAAGAGGTCACCGATTTACTGACACTCTCTTCTTTTTGTTCAGTGGTGCTCTTATCTGCGACGGTTGTGTTTTGTTCTTTTTCAAGCATCGCTTTGGCCTGAGGTGAAATTGAAACACTGTCGGCAGAACTGGTAGGCAAGGTATTGCCGTTAGTGTTGGCGTTAGCCTCTGC
>ASHK01000897.1 GCA_000695745.1 Vibrio madracius
AATAGACATATAAGTACTGCCGCTCACAAACCATTTGTCATCGCTGTAGCTTAGTCCTACTTCGTAGTTATCGGTTACAACAGGTTTCACCGCTGGCATGGTGTTAAAGTCGATCGGTGCACCGCCAACAGGAGCTACAACGGTTGGACCACCAATCCAGTTACCGCGCAGCACACGTCCAATGTCTGGTAAACCAAAGCCTTGGCTAAAGCCAACGAATGAACTGATACTTGGGGTAAAGTCATAGACAGCACCGGCATTAAAGACGGCTTGAGAGAAGTTTTGCTCGCCACCAATAATATCAACCTGACGATGACCAGCATTACCATAGCCCCAAAGCGTTTGACCATCTGCGACGGTTACCTTGGTATTCTCGAAGCGAACACCACCCGACAAACGCAAAGAGTCAGTCACCAACATGTCGCCTTGCACAAATGGTGCAAGACTTTGGTATTTCATGTCGGGAGTGACGTCTTTACCAGACTGCGTCAGCTTTTGCTTAGTAGTATCTTCTAATCCATCGAGCCCGATTACCCAGCTATCATCCCAACCAAGAAGGTCGGTTTTAACGTAACTCAGCTTAAAGCCTTTCTTGGTTGAAACGATAGCGCCTTGATCGTACTGTTTATTTTGAGTAGGCCACCACGATGCCTCACCAAATACCGCTTCAAAATCTTGGTAAAACGCTTGGAACTTGAGTTCGCCACCAAAGAAGTCGTAGTGGTCGTAACCAAAGTTGTACAATTCTGCGTAATTTGATGTAGGGTCACCCGTTGGTGTGCCTGGAACCACAGTACCCGGAATACCATTCTTCCAATCGCCAGCAACGCTGACGTAGTTTTGGTTACCTTTCAGCTGGTAACGACTAGCGCTGAAGCTAACCCTTTGGTTACCACCGTCAAAGTTGTAGCCACCTTTAGCAAGAAAGTTCGTTGCATTAGAGTCTTGAGTCTCGCCTTGGATCGAGTTCATGCCAATTGGATTACCATTCCCATCGTAATAAAGGCCTTGCTGCTCCCATGAACCTCCTAGGAAAAGATCATAATCGTCATCATACTGGCTAAGGTTGTAGTAGACCTTACCGCCAGTACTGTCATCCTTAAAATTTGAAGTGACGCGCGTTCCAACTGTTTGCTTCCAGTGATCGCCGGGCTTTGCGCTTTTGGTGACGTAATTAATAATACCACCAGTAGCACCGTTACCTTGAACAGCACTAGCCCCTTGTACGACTTCCACACGCTCTAGCATCGAGGAGTCGACCGTGTAGCCATTACGGTTACCATTACGAAGTGGATTATTTTGAGGGACACCGTCGACCATAATAAGTGCGGTACGTCCACGAAGGTTTTCACCTTGGGTAGAGAGCTTTTGTCTACTTGGCGTCATACCCGGAACTAGGTTGGCGATAACACTGGTTAGGTCATCGGATACCGCGGTTTGCTGTTCCAGTTCTTTTTCTGAAATGACATGAACTGAGCCCGGAATTTTATCTGTATCTTGACTATAACGGGTCGCAGTAACGACCATATTTTCGTCAGTTTTTTGTTTGTTTGTTGGCTGTGTTTCGTTGACTTCTTCTGACGCAAATGCCTGTCCGATTGACAGAGCGAGAAGCGAAAGGGAGACGACTTTCTTCCCAGTTTGATTTGCCATGTGTCCTGATTACCACTGTGTTTCTTATTTGGTTGGCGATATTAATGTTTTTGATAATACTTATCAATAACGTTATTATTATTAGCAGGAAGTAATTTATAACCTATTGATATAGTTATCGTGCTACACACATTGGTGTACCAGAAACAGGGTCTTCAATGACCAAAGCCTCTAGGTCAAAAACCTCTTTTAATAGTGACTGGGTGAACACATCTTTTGGCGCACCCTGGGTAACAAGTTGCCCTTGTTTTAACACTACTAAATGGTCGCAGTAACGACAGGCTTGATTCAAATCGTGCAGCACCACAATCACCGTTTTACCTTGTGCGTGCATATTTTGCATCATGCGCATTAGCTCAATTTGATGAGACAGATCCAAATAGGTTGTCGGTTCATCAAGCATTACGATTTCAGTATCTTGAGCTACGATCATCGCGATCCAAGCACGTTGCCGCTGACCTCCAGAGAGGGCGTCAATTGAGTGATGTGCGAGAGTATCGACACCGGTTGCTTGCATTGCATTTGCGACCATCGCTTTATCCTCAGGAGACAATTTGCCCCAGTGAGAGGTGTAGGGCGCTCGTCCGTACTCGACAAGTTTCTGAATCGTAATCCCTTCAGGGCTAGTATGTGTTTGCGGAAGCATAGAAAGGCGTTTAGCCAGTGACTTTGAGCTGTACTGCTCTAATGGTGTGGCGTCAAGTAGCACTGTCCCAGATTTGGGTTTGTTTATTCTCGCAAGTGTTTTCAGTAATGTGGATTTCCCACATCCATTAGGGCCAATAAGCGCAGTAATCTTGCCTTTCGGAATCGTTAAGCTCAGATTTTCAATAATGGTGTTGTTGCCATAGGCAACGTTCAATTTCTCGACAGACAGCATTACCAGCCCTTGTAACGTTTAAGTAGGAAGATGAAATAGGGTGCACCAATAACTGAGGTTAGCACGCCGGCAGGAAGCTCGATTGGTGGCGAGATCCCTCGAGCGATGGTATCGGCAGTAAGGACAAGAAGTGCGCCTATCATAGCGGAGCCAGTCAGCAACGCTTTATGATTATGTCCGAACAGTAACCTCGCGAGATGCGGAGCGAGAAGACCAACAAAGCTTATCGTTCCGGCGATAGACACACTCAAACTGGCCAACATGACGGCGCAAATCAGTGCCATGGCTTGCACTTTATCAAGCTCGACACCAAGGGAGATGGCAGATTCATCGCCAAGACCCACAATGTCTAGTCGCCATGCGAGCCACAATGAAAGAGGCAGTAAGAGAGCAAGCCCCATCCAGATATAAGGCATCTGCTCCCAGCCTCGTCCCCATAGACTGCCGGTAAGCCAAATCATTGCAGTATTGATCTCGATTGGGTGCACCACTAGCAAATAATCGATGCCGCTAGCAAGAAAGGCACTGATAGCAATTCCAGTGAGTGCCATTCTGGCTGGGGGGAGCTGTATTGAGCGTGCGATGATGATCAGCAACAATCCTACAGATACGCCACCAATCATAGCGGCAACAGGGAGCATCCAGACAGGTGCATTGGGGAAGACAGTCAACAAAAGCGTGGCAACAAACCCAGCACCAGCACTGACACCGATTAAGTCTGGTGATGCCAGAGGATTACGGATTACCCCTTGGACTAACGCCCCAGATATTCCCAATCCGGCGCCAACACCAATAGCGAGAAACAGGCGTGGGAGTCGATAGTGATTAACCACGAAATCGTATTCGCCACCTTGGAAAACTGTCGTTATTATTTGCGATATCGATAAGTTTGCGACTCCCACTAGCAAACTCAATGCGGACAGCACAAAGGTAGTCGATATCAGGATTAGCCAAGTTTTACTCATGAGCTCAAGCGACTTTTTATAGAAAG
>ASHK01000898.1 GCA_000695745.1 Vibrio madracius
AACGAGACATATTGCCGCCACCAACGCCACACACGCTGACATCTTCTGGAACCTTAAAGTTATGCTCTAACAGGTAGTTAATCGCACCGATAGCCATTTTGTCATTGGCAGCAAAAATGGCATCAGGGCGCTGCATTCGCTGTTCATAAAGTTCCTGACAGGCAGCATAACCACTTTCTACTGAGAACTCGCCATTGACCATCATATCGGCAGAAACGGGCAGTCCATGCTTTTTTAAACTGTTTAAGTAGCCTTGTTTTCGTTTCACACCTACAGAAACATCACTTTCTGATACCCCAATAAGTGCTATGTTACGATGTTGCGACGCCACAAGGTGATCAATGATCTCTTCCACCGCGGTGACTTCGTCAAACAATACGCAAGGCGTACCATCGGTGGTAGATTGCCCCATGACAACCACTGGCTTGCCAACCTTGTTGATTTTTTCTTTGTGCTCATCGGTAATTGTGGTGGCGATCAAGATAATGCCATCGACTTGTTTTTCAGCAAATAAATCGAGAAACTCTAGCTCGCTTTTGATGCTGTGATTGGTATTACCTAGGATGATACTGTAGCCATTGTTGGCGAAGTACTGATCAATGCCAGCGATATTATCACCTGAAGAGGTGGCGTTAATTTTAGGAAGAATAACACCGATAGTTTGACTGCGTTTGGAGTGCAGAGCTTTGGCTAATGCATTGGGACGATAGCCCGTTTCATCCAGCACTTTTTGAATGCGTATTCGAACGGGCTCACTGACGTAACCAGAACTGTTTAAGACACGGGAAACACTTGAAATTGAAGTTTCTGCTAACTTGGCTATTTCTTTAATTGTCGCCATTTCCCGTTAATCCTTTGATCAGTAATCGTATTTAATAAAGCGCTTGATTATACATGACTTTCCAGTTTCCAGTGTGATTTTTGATTGTTCAGTTTGTGGGAACACTCGAGAGGTGAACACCGCTTCACCTTGATTGATGAAGACTTCAACAATAGATTGATCGAAGAAAATCTGCAGGTTCAGGGATTGCTCGCTGCCTACTGTGCATTGTCGTTTTTCTGGCAAATAGTCGCAGTGAGAGCGATCTAAAGTGACAACGCCGCTGTTCGCTTGATAGTTTAACGCCAACCAACGGTCGCCTTCGTCTGCCAACTTTATTGTGACATCATCAGCAATGTGCTCAATATCCAGATTCAACTCAAAGCAGTGATTGCTCTCCAAAGATAGTGGACTCTGATGGGAGAGATGCACTTCTTCAAACGAGGACATGGCACCGCGTAACGATTCATGTTCTTTCACCGGCTTTTGATACATTTTTCCATCAACAACAGAGAGCTCACGGACTAACGAAAGGGCGTGAATCCAGTCATTGGTAACGGTAGCTGCTCATCTTCTTCTGGAATACCGACCCAGGCGCTCATCAAACGGCGGCCATCCGATGACTCGGTGGTTTGCGGCGCATAAAACTCGAATCCATGATCGAGTGGCTTAAATTGACCGTGTATATAGGTCGTGTTTAGGTAATCCATTCGACCCACGAAATAGCCATTATTATGACGGTTGTGGAAGTTCAGACCTTGTGGTTTGATGCCTTGTGGGCAGCCAATTAACACATCAGTATTGTCTAAGTGGAATAGGTCCGGGCATTCGAACATATAGCCAAAGTCGCGAAGTCCGTTGACTTGATTGCCAGCGATTGGGCCAAGGAATGTCCAGTCATAAGCATTGTCTGAACCAAACAACAGGACTTGCCCAAGTTCTGCCTCAGTTTGTGCTCCAAGTACACAATACCAAGTGTCATTGTGTTGCCAAATTTTAGGATCGCGAAAGTGCGCGGTATATCCCTC
>ASHK01000899.1 GCA_000695745.1 Vibrio madracius
TTGTTGAGCAAAAAGGCATTCAAGCTTGGTGGGATGTTGACTCTGCAGAGCTTCTAGGTGAGGAAGCGGACAGCTACGAGAAGGTGCTTGATACACTGGACGTATGGTTCGACTCTGGTGTAACACACTACTCTGTTGTCGATGCGCGTGAAGAGTATAACGGCAATAGTGCAGACCTCTATCTGGAAGGTTCTGACCAACACCGTGGCTGGTTCCAATCGTCGCTAATTACATCTATTGCGATGAAAGACGAAGCACCATACAAGCAAGTGCTGACGCATGGCTTTGTGGTTGATGGTCATGGCCGTAAGATGTCGAAATCTATCGGTAACGTTGTTGCTCCTAAAGATGTAACCAACAAGCTGGGCGCTGATATCCTTCGTCTATGGGTAGCTTCAACAGACTACACTGGTGAAGTAGCGGTTTCTGATGAAATCCTGAAACGTTCTGCTGATGCTTATCGTCGTATTCGTAACACGGCTCGTTTCTTCCTAGCGAACCTAAATGGCTTCAACCCAGAAACGGATCTAGTACCAGCTGAAGAAATGGTGGCACTTGACCGCTGGGCGGTTGGTCGTGCGTTAGCGGCACAAGAAGAGATCGTGAAGGCTTACGGCGAGTACAACACACACGCTGTAACCCAGCGTTTAATGCAGTTCTGTTCTATCGAAATGGGCTCTTTCTATCTTGACGTGATCAAAGACCGTCAATACACAGCGAAACTAGGTGGCCACGCTCAGCGTAGCTGTCAAACCGCGCTTTACTACATCGTAGAAGCACTGGTTCGTTGGATGGCACCAATTATGTCGTTCACAGCCGATGAGATCTGGAATGAAATGCCGGGTCAACGTGACAAGTTTGTATTTGCAGGCGAGTGGTTCGATGGCCTATTTGGTTTGGCTGAAGGCGAAGCGCTGAGTAATGAATTCTGGAATGAAATCCAAGCAGTTCGTAACGCAGTGAATAAGCAGCTTGAATCGGCTCGTGCTGAGAAGATCATTGGTGGTGCGCTACAAGCAGAAGTGACGCTATATGCTGACGACGCATTGGCGGCAACGATCAACAACCTAGAAGATGAGCTTCGCTTTGTTCTTCTTACTTCAGCCGCTAAGGTTAAACCACTGTCAGAGAAGACTGATGCAGCGAAACAGACAGAAGTTGAAGGTTTGTTTGTTGAAGTAAAAGCAACGGAAAACGAGAAGTGTGACCGTTGCTGGCACCATACTCCAGATGTAGGCACTATCGAAGGTCATGAAAAGATTTGCGGTCGCTGTGTTTCTAACATCGCTGGTGAAGGTGAAGTTCGTAAGTTTGCTTAATTAACAGTAAGCCAACGGAACTTTTAACTAATATGACAGCCCCAGTTTTTACTGGGGCTACTTTTAGCTACTACTTTTCTTATGCTTGTTTAAGCATGACAATTTAAGGATTGGAATGAGCGAAGCAACAATTACCTTTAAGCAATCGGGCGTGCGCTGGCTTTGGTTAGCCATTGTTATTTTTATTGCCGACATTAGCATCAAGCTTGTTGTTATGGACAATATGGGATACGGCTGGGCAAATCGCATCGAAGTCCTGCCATTTTTCAATCTACTGTATGTTCACAACTATGGTGCAGCATTTAGCTTTCTGAGCGAACAGGCAGGCTGGCAACGTTGGTTATTCACTGGTATCGCGTTTATAGTGACTGGATTACTTACCTATTGGATGAGTAAGCTTCCAGCCAAAGAAAAGTGGAATAACATTGCGTA
>ASHK01000900.1 GCA_000695745.1 Vibrio madracius
TCGACTTAGCACCAATCCACATAGTTGCCGCAATGTCAGAAAGCGCCAGTTTTTGTTTTACCACAGTATAGATAGCTGTCAGAAGACCAGCAGAGCCACCATAGATAAGTGACGTACCGACGTTGGTATTTTCGAACGCGCCAAATACATCGAACGGAGCACCGTTGGCGGCAAGAGCTTGACTGCCTGTAAAGATCATCGCTGCAACCATAGCAACGATAAGCACAATAATCGGCATCACGAGGTCAGACACAGAACCAAAGTCGCTTTCTTTGATATCCAGTTCTTCATTCAATTCATGCGCTTGCGCAGAGTCATTTTCATTATCTTTATCGAAGCCAATACCTTGCTTAGCACGCAATTCGTGGTTTCGCATCGAGCCCACATCTAATTGGAACCACGCAACGGCGAACACCATTAGCAACGCAAATACCGCGTAGAAGTTCATTGGGATCAATTGAACGTACGCACCGATGGCAGAATATTCCGTGATACCGTGAGAGACCAAAATACCGCTCACCAATGTCATGATATAGCGCCCCAGCTTGAAACAGGCATCAAGACACACATCGGTGCAGCAGTAGAATCAAGAATATAAGCAAGTTTAGCGCGCGATACATAAAAACGGTCAGTTACAGGGCGTGAGATCGCACCAACGGCTAAGCTATTAAAATAATCATCGACAAAAATAAAGACACCAAGGAATGCCGCTAAAAGTTTAGAGCCCCTTTTGCTTTTAACACGGACTTGAGCCCACTCTGCAAATGCTTTGGTACCACCAGAAAGCGTCAACAATGCGGTCATCATACCTAACAGAAGAAGGAAGCCGATAATGCTCGCATTACCTAAGTTAAGGCCGCCATCTTCAATAATAACGCCGGAAACGGTGTTATATACGTATTGAGTAGTATTCACTACCGAATAGTCAGTGAGTAAAAATGCGCCTAGTACAATACCTACACCTAGGGATAGTAAGACGCGACGTGTAATAATCGCCAAAACTCAACGCTACGATCGGCGGTAGCAATGATATTGGTGACGAAGCAAAATCGATTAAATTCATGATCTTCAAAAACCAGTTTTAATTATGGTTAGAGATCTACTGCAGACATGCGTATCTAAAAAGTCATACGCAAACGTTGAACTAAGCGAAAGGGAAGTGAACACTTCACCCAACCCTACAGTAGCGCTCCATAGTTTAACAATATAATAGACTATGGCAGTGTTGTTCGTTTCCGAGACAACCCCAGCGAGAGTGGCTGATATTCAACTCTCACTTCGGCGACAGCGCCTTTTGTTGTCGTTCATTGGCATCACCCCAACGACAAGGACTTTTCGCAATCGCGCCTCTACATCAAAAGAAAATCATTCACTAATATGCACTAGCATGTTGAAAGAATGTTCTTACTTTTTCATTAGGTAAAAGTCATTGTACTTACGAAAGCATCAATTGCAACATGAATGTTGCTATCAAGTTGTAAATGTTGTGAACAAACGGTTATAGTCAGATCGTTGAATTGGCTATTAACTCATCACAGATAAACGTTTTTGAACGACCGTCACTGACAACTTAATTTTATAGAAGTTCACTTATTTCAATCTCAGGCAATTCTGTAATATTTACAAATAAACTATAATTACCACCAATCATACATAGTACAATATGCAACAAAATCCACCTAATGTCGGCTTTTTGTGTAGTTCATATCAAGATTGAGTAATTATTAAAGTTCCAACTACAGCGTCTATATCTTCCAATTTGTATATCTAGTACCTCCTATTATCAGGATTTTGTAAGAATTATTATATTTCTACTGCTATCCACCAAGAAAATATTGTCAATTCAATATTTGCTGTTTATTATTAATCCGAACCAAATAATAATCTCATGGGAACTGTCATGTCTGAATTAACCAAAACTCTACTAAATAATTCGTAGCCTACGTGCATTCGCTCGTGAGCTTACTTTAGAACAACTAGAAGAAGCCCTAGAAAAGCTAACCGCTGTTGTTGGTGAAAGACAAGAAGCTGAAGCTGAAGAAAGAGCAGCTAAAGAAGCACGTGAAGCTAAATTAAGCGAATACGCGCAAATGATTGCTCAAGACGGTATTGATGTTGAAGATCTAATTGCCGCTCTATCTGGCGAATCAAAAGGCAAAGCGAAGAGCAAACGCGCACCTCGCCCAGCAAAATACAAATATGTAGATGCTAGCGGTGCAGAGAAAACTTGGACAGGCCAAGGTCGTACACCTTCAGCGATCCAAACTGCATTAGATGCTGGTAAATCTCTAGAAGAATTTGAAATCTAATATCGATTAAATAATATTAGTTTT
>ASHK01000901.1 GCA_000695745.1 Vibrio madracius
TTAGTATTTATATAAAAGGATTTAACTCTGATCGAGTCGACTATACCGCTAAACGATTTATCGAGCGTTTAGAGCGTCAGACGGGACTACCAACGTTAAACTGGCGAGCAGAGTCTGAAGATGACGCGACGTTAGTGATCGATATTCAATCAGCAGCAAAGAGCGACGTACAAGATCTTGATGCGGATGAGTCGTACACTTTAACCAGTGGTAACGGCAAAATAGTTCTGGAGTCGAATCGTCCCTATGGTGCTATTCGTGGTATTGAGACTATTCTCCAATTGGTCCAAACCGACGCTAATGGCTACTCGGTACCAGCCGTCAGTATTGTTGATGAGCCCCGCTTTAGATGGCGCGGCGTCTCTTATGATACGTCACGACATTTCATAGAGATGGAGGTCATCTTACGCCAGCTTGACGCAATGGCATCGGCGAAAATGAATGTTTTCCATTGGCATATTTGGGACGATCAGGGTATTCGCATCCAACTAGACAACTACACCAAGCTGTGGGAAAAAACGACAGATGGAGACTATTACACTAAAGATCAAATCCGTTATGTCGTTGATTATGCGCGCAAGTTAGGCATTCGTGTGGTTCCAGAAATATCTTTACCGGGGCATGCTTCAGCCGTTGCACATGCTTATCCTGAATTGATGTCAGGTGTTGGAGAACAGAGCTATCCACAGCAAAGAGAGTGGGGAGTATTTGAGCCGCTTATGGATCCGACCAATCCGGATCTATATGTGATGCTAGAAAGCGTATTTGATGAAGTGGTTGAACTGTTCCCGGATGAATACTTCCATATCGGCGGTGATGAGCCTAACTACAAACAGTGGCAAGAAAACCCAGAAATCCAAGCGTTTATCAAAGAAAAAGGCTTAGATGGTGAACGAGGACTTCAGTCGTACCTAAACGCGAAAGTGGAAAACATGCTTGAAGAACGCGGCAAGAAGATGACTGGTTGGGATGAAATCTGGCATAAAGATCTTCCAAAGTCGATTGTTATTCAGAGCTGGCGAGGTCATGACAGTATTGGTAGAGCAGCACAAGAAGGTTATCAAGGACTGCTATCGACAGGCTATTATCTTGATCAGCCACAACCGACTAGTTATCACTACCGCAATGACCCAATGCCTAGTGGACTTACAGTGATGATCAGCTCCACGAAGGAGAGCGTTTTGTTAGCTATCAATGGGAGAAGCCGCGCACTAAGGGTGGCCCACGTAAAGGGCTACTCACCATTATTCAAGCGAAAGATGGTACCGTTCGAGCATTCACCGACTACAATGGCAAATCACGTGCGGAAGTTGAAATCCTTGAATACGAACCCGGTAAATTGTTCCGAGGTCATTTCGATAACTTTATGTCTTACACCGAATTCAACCTTCAGTTCTCAGGCGACCAACTGGCTGATGGAAGCTATCAGCTAATTGGTAACGTTAGATGGCCAACCACAGGAGAGTTGGTCGCATCGTCGGCGCAACCAGACGCATCAATCCCCGAGCCAACAGGCGGTTATCCTGCTGAGCTTAATGATCAAGAAAAAGAACTGATCTTGGGCGGTGAAATTACTGTTTGGGGTGAGAACATCAATTCAATGACGATGGAGAACAGAATTTGGCCTCGTAGTTATGCTATCGCAGAACGTTTTTGGTCAAGTGAAGATTTGACGGATGAAGCCAGTATGTATAAACGTATGCGTGCTATCGATACTTGGTCAGAAATCTCATTGGATATGAGACATCACGCTGATGCTCGAGTAATGATGCAACGACTTGCAAATGGCAGTGACATTACTCCGTTGATCACGCTCGCGAAGTATACCGAGCCAGCTCAATACTATGCACGAAACTGGGAAAAATGGATTCAAACAGAGAATCATGGTGACCTTTATAACCAGCATGAACGTCTGAATCGCTTTGCGGATGCACTTCCGGTGGAAAGCTATGCTGTGTATGAAATGCGTGACTTGGTCACAGAATTTGCGAATGGAAACATGCAAGCGTTGACACCACTGAAGCAACATTACGAACAGCTGCTCAGCGCTTCAACGCAAGCGACTGATGTCTTTGCAAACAATGTGGCTTCAGTAGACACCGTCGCTCTCGCTGAGGCGTCTCAAAAAATCGCGCAGCTTGGTCTTACGCTTATTGCCAAAGCGCAAGCGGGAGAAGTGGTCTCGTCAGCGGATGCTCGTGAATATCAATCTATGATCGATAATTCAGCGAAGATCATAGACGAAACGATTGTCGCGACGACAAAGCCGACAGAGATGCTGCTGTGGACATTATCAAAGTAACGTAGCTCATTAGCATTAGTAGCAAACGCCCTCAACATTATGAGCGTTTTACTTGGTTAGTTGATAACCATGGCTTATCAGCATGATAACGACAAGTGAATTCAGTCATTGCATTTAGAGGGGTAATCTAGCGACAAGTAAACACATAACGTCGAGAGCATCCTATGACACTGACTACATCTCATCTCAAATCTATTTTTGCCATTTCTACCCTCACGTTATTAGCCGGATGCTCTTCGCCCGCATTTGATGCAGAGAATGAAAACTCCGCTCGAAACCGCGGAGCAGCGGGAGGCGCATTATTAGGTGCCACCTTGGGAGTGTTGACCGGCGAACCTGAATTGGCGGTTAAGGGAGCGGTAGCTGGTGGGGTGACTGGTGGTGTGGCCGGATCGATGAAAGATCTAGAAGATTCACGCGAAACCAAGCGCACTGAAATCTTGGCCGACGGAATCAAACAAGATCATCGCAGTGAGGCAGAGATGCGCGCAGATGAGCTCGAGGCACAAATTCGCATTAAAGAATTGGAACAAAAACTGGCCGATATGGAAGCCCAACAGAATGAGCATCTCTCGGACGCAAGTTAAACAGATGCCTCTTTTCTGCACACTAAAAGTGAGATTGACGAAGAACAGTTAAAGAAAAGGCCGATTGATTGCTCAATCG
>ASHK01000902.1 GCA_000695745.1 Vibrio madracius
AAAACGAAGATCGTCATAGCCAAAGTCCCACCAACCAAAGTTATAGAACTTGGTATGTGCTTCAGTATCACGGCCTTTCAGCTGGTTGTAATACCAAACGTATTCAGGCTTTTGATTTACTCCAGCATAATGCTTGATGTTGTATGCAAGTTTTAACCCAGGGAAGTCACCGATAGAAGATTGGTCGCAGAAGCTGGCACGCTTCGAGTGAACTGGCATGCAATAAAGTGGGAAGTCTCCTGTGTTTTCGTAGAATGTTTTATTGAACATATCTACACCACAGTAGGCTTTTAACAGATCGAATGCTTCACCTAGGAAGGCTGTTTGAGTATTCCAATAATCTGGACCTTCTGCCCAGCCACCATCTTCACCACCCCATGGCGGGATAATGGACGGCATAGTATTCCAACGCATACGCAATATATTCACCAGCTTTAGGATGGTCGTGATAGAGAGCAATACACGTCGGGATAATAGCGGAAGAAATAGAACGAACGCCGTGACTGTTCAATGGATTATTTAATAGGTCAACGGTGACTTTCAGGTGATGCATAATTTCATCTAAACGAGTCACCAATGCTTTACGTACTGTTGAACGTTCTTCTTCAGTAAAGTGGCCGTGTAACCAGTCATAGCCCCAAGCCATTGCCGCGATGACGCGGAAGGCGGCTTCGTCGTTGTAGCCGCGAGATGTTACGCCATCTGGGTCATAGGACGCGAGTTGGAGCGTCCAAGCTTTAGCTTTGCCAATAAGTTCTTTTGTCGTCTTTGACAATACCTGCGATTGCAAGATTGCGTGTCGCATTGAGCGCCATCTGGCAATCTACATACATTTGACGCCAATAAGGCCGCCATAGAGAGGCTTTACCAACCGTTTCTTCTGGGTAAGGTTGAGGTTCTGCGTAAGGCTCAGTATCGAAAAATTTGACCGTTGAGTTATTGATGAAGTCGTCAAACATGCAGTGAGACTCATCTTGCATAACTTTTGATTTAAATTCGTCAAGTTCATTGGCTTGAATGAGTAGGCGAGGGCGAGCCTCTGCAAGGTTATCAAGGAAAGACAGGTCAAAGTCTCGCTTTTGAACTTCAATAGGTAGTAGATCAACCAAATTGCCAGCAGAAGTGTCATTTTCCAGCTTCATAGCCTTGATTGCATCGAATGATTTGTCGTTACTCATACCAACTCTCTTGTAAATACAAAGTGTGTCCAAAGGGAATGAAGATAATATGCCATATTGTCATACAATAATAAAATAGTTCTAAGGTTAGATTCATGCTTTTTTACGTATTTTGTGAGCAGCGACAGAATCCACATGTTGTCCTGATCCTCAAACCGCTATTGTGTAGCTTGTCAAAATTTATAAGTTAATCGATGGGCCACCATCACAAAAAGTGACGGTTTATTTTTATCCTTGCGAATCTGGAATTCTCTAACTAGCCTTTAGTTAACAAAAATATAACAAATTGTTTTGTGTTGTATTTCATTAACACCGGACTTAATAAGTAAGTGGTTATGCCATTTGTATGACCGTTTACTTGTGCAGTTTGGCTTTATTTTTTGAGACTCATGTTTGAGTTGATAAACCTAGTTGGTCTTCGTTAGACGTCGTCGAATCACAGTTAGTTGGGTTTTGATTACGGGCTTTGCCATCCTGAATAGTTTGATCACTCTTCAGACGTGCTTGGTATAAGTCATAGGGGAACCACGTTGGGAAAGACGTGGCTAGGCAAAGGAGAAATCTTTTGAAGAGATTGCTGACCATTCACTTATGGATAGGGGTGGCTGCTACGCTAATCAGCCAACCTCTCATCGCCGAGTCGAACGGCTATAACCTGACTCGTGGTGTTACTGATATCAGTAACCAAGTCTACGACCTGCACATGTTGATTTTCTACATCTGTTGTGCGATCGCATTTGTTGTGTTTGGTGTGATGTTCTACTCCATTTTCAAGCACAGAAAATCACGCGGCGCCGTTGCGGCCAATTTCCATGAAAGTACCAAAGTTGAAATTGTATGGACTGTCATTCCTATCGTTATTCTGATTGCGATGGCGATTCCAGCGACGAAAACTCTCGTCGCAATGGAAGACACTTCCCAATCTGATATCACCATAAAAATTACCGGCTCGCAGTGGAAATGGCATTACGAATATTTTGGAGAAGATGTCAGCTTCTTCTCGCTGTTGGCGACTTCTCAAAAGCAGATCGATGGTATCGAAGCAAAAGGTGCACATTATCTACTTGAAGTAGACAACCCACTCGTTGTTCCTATTAATCAAAAGATCCGATTCTTAATGACATCAGATGATGTGATTCACTCTTGGTGGGTGCCGGATTTTGCCGTTAAAAAGGACACGATCCCTGGTTTTATTAATGAAGCTTGGACCAAGATTGACGAACCAGGTGTGTACCGAGGTCAATGTGCCGAACTGTGCGGTAAAGCTCATGGGTTTATGCCGATTGTCGTTCAAGCGCTGGAGCAGAGTGACTATGACGCATGGTTAGCTGAGAAGAAACAAGAAATGGCGCTAGCGGCAGAGGAAGCGGCGAAGTCGCTTGATGCCACGCTGCCTCTGGATGAGTTGATGAGCATAGGTGAAGAAGTGTATGCAGGTCGTTGTGCTGTCTGCCATCAAGCAAATGGTCAAGGTATACCCGGGGCTTTTCCTGCTATCGCTGGCAGTACCGTTGCAACGACCGGAGATGTGTCGACTCACATCAGCAAAATAGTTGACGGTGTGAGCGGGACAGCGATGCAGTCGTTCGCAAACCAATTGACCGATAAAGAGATAGCAGCAGTAGTGACTTACCAACGAAATGCTTGGGGTAACGATACGGGAGATGCAGTACAAGCCTCTGATATCAATGCGTTCAAAGCGCAAGGTGAGGAGCAAACGAGCTCCAAGGAGTTATGATGAAAACGGATCCTATGGAAACAGTTAAATCGTCAACGGCGACGGATGCAGAGATGAGTCGTGCAGAAAGCACGGCCGTTATTGAAGACGATCATCATGATCATGCCCCGTCTGGTTGGGCAAGATGGGTATACTCCACTAACCATAAAGATATCGGCACCTTGTACTTGTGGTTCAGTTTCGCCATGTTTCTGACTGGCGGCGCGATGGCGATGATCATTCGTGCAGAGCTATTTCAACCGGGCTTGCAACTTGTTGAGCCCAATTTCTTTAACCAGATGACTACAGTTCACGGTTTAGTGATGGTATTTGGCGCTGTCATGCCAGCTTTTACAGGTTTGGCGAATTGGATGATTCCAATGATGATTGGTGCACCAGACATGGCACTGCCGCGCATGAATAACTTAAGCTTTTGGATTCTGCCGTTCGCTTTCCTAATTCTTTTGTCATCACTCTTTATGCCCGGTGGTGGGCCCGATTTTGGTTGGACGTTTTACGCGCCGCTTTCAACAACCTATGGTCCGGATAGTACGGCATTATTTGTGTTTTCAGTACACATTATGGGGATCAGCTCTATCATGGGGGCCATCAATGTCATTGTCACCATTTTTAATATGCGTGCTCCTGGCATGACGATGATGAAGATGCCGTTATTTGTCTGGACTTGGTTAATTACCGCCTTTTTGCTTATCGCCGTGATGCCAGTGTTAGCGGGGCTGT
>ASHK01000903.1 GCA_000695745.1 Vibrio madracius
TTGGCTTTGAAGAGCGACC
This sequence comes from Vibrio madracius, assembly GCA_000695745.1. Lineage (GTDB taxonomy): Bacteria > Pseudomonadota > Gammaproteobacteria > Enterobacterales > Vibrionaceae > Vibrio > Vibrio madracius. The sequence continues at coordinate 20 of ASHK01000903.1, forward strand.
ATTAGTGTCCATCGATTATAAAGGTGATCAGCGTTCAACGATTGTCGATGCACAATCTACAATGGTGGTCGGCTCTCGCATGGTGAAGATCTATGCGTGGTATGACAATGAAATGGGCTATGCAACGCGCACGGCCGAATTGGTTCGTAAAGTCGGTCTAGCGGGGTAATGATGATGCATCCAACATGGGAACTTAAAGTAGATAACGCAGCGCTTGTATTAACGCCTTGTCCTGGCACTAAAGATGTGTCTTTGGATGATTCATTAGCACAACTTAAAGCTCAAGGTGTGACGGTGATTGTGACGGCTCTTGACAATCACGAGATGACGGAAGCCGGAGTCGCAGAGCTTGGTGTAAAAGCAAGAGCGCTGGGAATCAAATGGTTTCAAACTGCGATTGAAGATGATCGCGCGCCAGATGTTGAATTTGCTGCGGATTGGAAAGCAATTTCGCCAGAATTACATCAGGCGGTCGAGGCGGGTGAAAAGATTGCAATGCACTGTATGGGTGGTTCGGGACGTACTGGTCTTCTAGCGGCTAACTTGCTGCTCGAGAAAGGTTGGGATCTTGAGACGATTCGCCGTGAAGTGCAGGCACTACGTCCAGGTGCATTTACCAAACAGCCACAAATCGACTATGTAGAGAAGTTGGCGGCGACGTTCTAATTGTCTCTCATTTTACTTCTAGCCCAATTACGGTATCAGTGAAAACAGGCGTCTCGTTTTCATTGATACGCACGTTGGGTAGCGCCCTGCCTGAGCAGGGATGACGATGCTTTACTGAGTAACTCTGTTTGGCTGAGTTACTCAACTTTATACGAGTAATTAAACCTACTCAGGCAGAAGAATTATGTTGTCTAACCTTAGCAAAAGCGTTCGCCAGTATATGCTGGTCACTTTTAACTACTGGAATTTCACTATTACTGATGGTGCGCTACGCATGTTGGTGGTGCTGTATTTCCATGATCTAGGTTATAGCACCTTAGCTATTGCTTCTCTGTTTTTGTTCTATGAGTTCTTTGGTGTGGTCACTAACCTAATTGGTGGCTGGCTTGGAGCTCGCTTGGGGCTAAATCGAACCATGAATATCGGCCTTGGGATGCAGATCTTCGCTTTGTTGATGTTGGCCGTGCCGAGTGTCTGGCTAACCATCCCTTGGGTGATGGCTGCACAAGCGCTATCTGGAATCGCCAAAGATCTGAATAAAATGAGTGCGAAGAGCGCCATTAAGACGTTAGTGCCTGACGAGCAGCAAGGAGCACTCTACAAGTGGGTAGCGATTCTCACAGGTTCTAAGAATGCACTGAAAGGGGCCGGCTTCTTTATCGGTGGTCTACTGCTCTCGGTGCTCGGTTTCCAGTATGCCGTTGCTGCCATGGCCGCTGTGCTCAGTTTGGTGTTTATCGGCAGTGTACTAAGCCTAGAAAGTGATATGGGTAAAGCGAAAGCGAAGCCTAAGTTTAAGCAGATTTTCTCTAAATCGGAGAGCATCAATATTCTGTCAGCGGCACGCATGTTCCTATTTGGCGCTCGTGATGTCTGGTTTGTCGTGGCACTGCCTATTTACCTTGGTTCAGTGTTCGGTTGGGATCATACATTAGTCGGTGGTTTTCTGGCTACGTGGGTAATTGCCTACGGCTTTGTTCAAGGCATTGCCCCTAAAATCACGGGTAAAGCACAAGGAAAGGTGCCCGATGGCAGCGTAGCAATGTGGTGGGCATTAGCACTTGCGGCCGTGACTGGCATAATCGCTTATTGTGTTCAAATGCAGTGGTACCCACAGGCTGTGATTGTGGTTGGATTATTGATTTTCGGCGCTATCTTTGCAGTAAACTCCTCGCTCCATAGCTATCTGATCGTCAGCTATGCCAAAGGTGATGGGGTTTCCATGGATGTAGGCTTTTACTACATGGCTAATGCGATGGGACGTTTAATTGGCACTGTGTTGTCTGGCTGGGTATTCCAAATTGCTGGTTTGCCGCGTGTATGTGGGTCTCTTTTGCCTTCCTTGTGCTCACAACTATTATTTCTATCCGTCTGCCTGGTGCACCGAAAGCGATCGCTCAGTAAGCCATAATATATCCATTTCAAGAGAGTTAATCGTAAAAAGACGATTGACTCTTTTTTATGTCAGGCGTATATTTATCGTCAAAATACGATAGAGGGTAGCATGTGACGAATTGTACAGTTGATAATACTGAAATGTTTATTGCGTCAGAAGAGCAACTGGCTCAAGAGAAAAAGCTGGCAACGCAAGCTAAAGCATTGTCCCATCCTGCTCGTGTTCGTATCTTACGAATTCTGTCAGATCTGGAGCGAGCTGGTGGTTGTTTAAACAGCGATCTGGTTTCTCAGTTGGGTCTTGCTCAATCAACGGTATCTGAGCATTTACGTATACTCAAAGTTGCCGGTTTTATTAGTGCAGAGCCGATACCACCAAAGGTGTGTTATCGAATCCAAAGAGAGGCGCTCAGTGATTTTGCTTTGCTAACACAATCGGTCTTTGATTGAGTAAAGTTTCTATCATTGACTGATGATTGAGTCGGCATTGCCGACTTTTATTACTATAATTCAATCGCCATTCGACGATTAACGATAATGGAGAGTTAACATGTCCGAGTTAGCTATGGAACAACCGAAAAAACTGGGCTTCCTTGATCGCTTCCTTACTTTATGGATCTTTTTAGCGATGGGATTGGGGTCGTTTTAGGGGTGACGTTTCCGAGCCAAATAGAGGGCTTGAATGAGTCTATGACAGTTGGCAGCACTAACATACCGCTTGCCATTGGTTTAATACTGATGATGTACCCGCCACTGGCGAAAGTAAATTACGGTCTGATGGGCAGTGTGCTGCAAGACAAAAAGGCGGTAACACTTTCATTGGTTATGAACTGGCTGGTTGGCCCAATTCTTATGTTTGTGCTGGCACTGATATTTCTGGGTGATGAGCCTAGTTTAATGACTGGTGTTATCTTAATTGGCCTAGCTCGTTGCATTGCTATGGTGCTGGTGTGGAATGACATTGGTGGTGGTAACAAAGAGTACGGCGCAGC
>ASHK01000904.1 GCA_000695745.1 Vibrio madracius
TGTTTAAAAAGTGGTGCATGTTGTGGTGTCTGTTTATGGCAAGAAGGACTTGAAATCCATCAAGCCAAGCGCTTACAGGTCGCCAGTGAAGTTGGACACTGTTTACAGTTCTTATTTAAGCCTGCCTTGTCCGGTACGACATCACACGTTTTCTCACTACCCGTCTCCTTGAGCTTGAATTTAAGCCCTCATGAATCAGGCCTTTCCGTTTCTATCACCAAGCGTAAAGGCGGCTTTGTTCGCGATAGTTTTGTTATTGATATGAGCACGTATTGGCCAGAGCTAACGCTTTCTGCGAAACCTCGCACTTCTACCGTGGTTCCTTTTCCAATGCAGCAACAAGGATAAATGGAGCAGCGATGTTACTGTGGCTATATTTACATTTCCCGACCTTGCAACTCGATACTCTTTTTCATAGTCAAGACAATGACCATGCTACCGAAGTCGCCGTGGCTATCGTCGATGGTCGTCGCCATGAGGTTGTTCAAGCCAACCAATATGCCCTTGAACAAGGCGTTCAATTAGGATGGGACTTGGCAGCGCAGCCGCGCTTTGCAAGATCTTCAAGTGCATCCATACGATCCTGAAATGGAAGCCAGCCGGCTGAGTGATATCGCTCAGTGGTTGTATATGATCACGTCAGATATCTGCCTATTTCCACCCAACGGCTTACTCATCAAAGTGACCAATATGCTCTCACTATACGACGGCATCGATAATTATTGGTCAACCCTATACGCACACCTTAACCATCTTGAAGTAGAAACCTATTACTCTACCGGCCAATCACCTTACAGTGCGATGCTAATGGCGAAGCAAGGTAAAAACTGGATTGAGCCACAGCTTCCCCGTCTGAAACATGCCATCTTGGGTTACTCCTTAACATGTACCGAGTTACCGCATAAACAAGTGGAAAAATTACAGCGAGTCGGTATTCAAACCATCGACGACTTACTGGTACTGCCTTTACCTGAAGTCGCAAAACGTTTTGATATTGACCTCGTCAACTATGTAGGAAGATTAACAGGCCAATTCAAGCATCCTGTTGAGTTTTATCACCCCGCTGAACACTTTAGCCAATATCTTGAGTTGCTGTTTGATATTGAAAATATCGACTGGCTGCAAAAACCGTTGACCCGCTTATTCAAACAACTAGAGGTATTTTTGAAGCTGCGTGACAAGGTTGCGTTTGAATTACAACTGACGTTACATCAACGAGATTATGGCGATAGAGCGGTGAATTTTCATTCCGCTCAAGGTGATTATCTTGCCACAAAGTGGCACGCTTTCCAAGCTTACTTTAGAGAGTGTTCAACTTGATGGCGCAGTCAGTGGTTTAACGCTTTCTATCGTTCGAGCTGAAGAAACTCAGGTGAATGAACACGATCTCTTTGATGGCGTAAAAGGAAATCAAACCAGCCTTGAACTCATATCAACTTTGCAAGCTAAGCTAGGCTTACAAGCCGTTACGTCACTCAAACTCACCGATGACCCAAGACCCGAATTTGCCACTCAACCTATAATGCCAACCGCCAATAATAAAAACTGACGGTAAATGCCCACTTACTCAAAAGCTCCGCCCTAGTTTACTCTACCCTAACCCGGTTTTATTAGAGCAACGTGTCTCTGTCATTTTAGGGCCAGAAAGAATCATCAGCGGTTGGTGGGACGGTCACGACATTAAGCGTGATTACTACGTTGCTCGTAACGAACAAGGACAATGGCTTTGGTTGTTTCGCACCGAAGATAAACAGTGGTTTATTCATGGGTTATTTAGTTAGTCCGGATAAGTAAAACAGATATGAAATACGCCGAATTATTTTGCCAAAGCAACTTTTCGTTTTTAACCGGAGCTTCTTCATGCCGAAGAGCTAGTATTGCAAGCTGAGTTCTTACAGTATTCTGCTATTGCTATTACGGATGAATGTTCCGTCGCAGGCGTAGTGCGTGCTCATACCGCCATTAAACAACATGGCTTATCGCTAAAACAAATTGTTGGTAGCATGTTTTGGCTCAATGATGAGTGTCAGTTCATTTTACTTAGCCCCACACGAGAAGCCTACGCCGAGCTTTGTCGCGTTATCACCAATGCGAGACGACGTTGTGAGAAAGGGAATTACCAACTATCAGAATGGGACATCATGTCATTACGCCACTGTCTCATTTTATGGCTACCGACTGGCGAGGAGCATGACGTGAAATGGGGACGCTGGTTGGTACAGTATCACCACCAACGCCTTTGGATCGGCTTGCAACGCCACCTAACCGCCAATGAACATCGTTATATCCAACACTGCGAGACACTCTCTGTTGATTTGCAGCTCCCCATTACCGCTTGCGGTGGCGTTCTGATGCACACTGCAACTCGGCTTCCGCTACAACACACGTTAACCGCGATAAAACTCAATACCTCTATCGAAAAAGTATGCGGTCACTTACTGGTTAATACCGAGCGCAGCTTAAGACCCAAAACTAAACTGGAGAAACTGTATCGTTCTGAGTGGTTAAACGAGAGTATATATATTGCCAGCTTGTGTGAGTTTAAGCTCAGCAAACTTCGTTACGAATATCCCAGTGAGCTTATCCCTAACGGAAAAACACCGATAGGGTATCTCAGAGAGTTAGTCGAGCGCGGCAAAACTCTGCGATTTCCTGAAGGGCTACCTTCACACGTGGAACAAACCATTAATAAAGAGCTAGCTTTGATTGAAGAGCTGGATTATCCGTTTTTCTTTCTCACTATTCATGACATCGTCATGTTCGCCAAACAACAAGGTATTCTTTATCAAGGGCGGGGCTCAGCGGCGAATTCTATTGTCTGTTACTGCTTAGAAATCACTGCCGTTGACCCAAGGCAAATCTCAGTTTTGTTTGAACGTTTCATTAGCAAAGAACGCAATGAGCCACCTGATATCGACGTTGACTTTGAGCATGAACGCCGTGAAGAGCTCATACAATACATCTATCAAAAGTATGGTCGGGAACGTGCAGCCCTTGCGGCAACGGTGATTTCTTATCGTTTTAAAAGTGCTGTGCGCGATGTAGGTAAAGCTTTAGGGGTCAGCGAGACTCAACTCGATTATTTCATCAAGAACATCAATCGCCGTGATCGCTCACAAGGTTGGCAAGCGCAGCTCGTTGAGCTAGGACTAAAACCTGACTCCCTAAAGGGCCAGCAGTTTATTGAACTTGTTAATGAAATTACAGGGTTCCCACGCCACCTATCGCAACATGTGGGAGGGTTTGTCATCTCATCCGGCCCACTTTATGAGTTGGTTCCAGTGGAAAATGCCGCCATGACCGAGCGAACTGTGATTCAATGGGATAAAGATGATCTTGAAAGTCTTGGCTTACTCAAGGTCGATGTCCTTGCCTTGGGGATGTTAACGGCTATCCGTAAATGTTTTCAACTGATCAGTAAGCACTACGGACAAACATTAACCATTGCCGACATCACTCGCCGACAAGATGACCCTAATGTGTATGCCATGATTCAACGCGCCGACACTATTGGCGTCTTCCAGATCGAATCACGAGCGCAAATGAGTATGTTGCCACGTTTAAAGCCAGCGACGTATTACGACTTGGTAATTCAAATAGCCATTGTCAGACCCGGCCCGATACAAGGCGATATGGTTCATCCATTTTTGAAACGTAGAAACAGAGAAGAAGCCATTTCCTACCCTTCTAAAGAAGTTGAATCTGTCTTATCTCGCACTCTAGGCGTACCTATTTTTCAAGAACAGGTCATCAAGCTTGCGATGGTTGCCGCAGGATTCACGGGCGGTGAAGCAGATCAACTACGCAGAGCTATGGCGGCTTGGAAGAAAAATGGCGATTTATTTAAGTTTCGTTCTAAATTAATTCAAGGTATGCAGGCTAAAGGCTATGAAACAGAATTTGCCGAGCGACTGTTTGAGCAAATATGTGGATTTGGGGACTATGGCTTTCCTGAAAGTCATTCGGCCTCTTTTGCTGTGCTTGCTTATTGTAGCGCTTGGCTTAARTACTAATTACCCTGAG
>ASHK01000905.1 GCA_000695745.1 Vibrio madracius
AACAATATTGGACTGTACGTGGGTTAAATCCAGGACTTACGATAAAATCAACACCCGCTTCAATGGCTTGATCAACCTGCGCGTTAGTCAGCACAGTACCTGCGCCAATAAGCATGTCAGGGAATTCTTTACGCATTACAGCGATAGCTTCAGCTGCACAATCAGTACGAAAAGTAATTTCAGCACATGGCATACCGTTATCAACCAACGCTTTACCGAGTGGAATCGCATCTTCAACTTTGTTGATGGCAATAACTGGAATTACTTTCAAGTTTGCTAGCTGTTCGTTTAATGTTGTCATTTCTATTTGTCCTACTAATCAAGATTTGGTGTAGCGTTCTTGGGAATAATGGCGCCGCGATGTTGAATAACCGTCCCTGCAACTTTGTGACCCATTGCCGCTGCCGCTAGCGCGCTGCCGCCCGTTAGGCGTTTTGCTAGATAACCCGCGCTAAACGAGTCGCCAGCTGCTGTCGTGTCGATAATATTGTCAACGGGCTTGGGGGCGACGTAATTAGCTTGATCGTTCACAACAACCAAGCAGTCTTTTGCGCCTCGTTTAATGGCAATTTCTGAAACGCCAGCTTCGCTGGTGCGCTCAATGCATTGCTCAACAGAGGTATCACCAAACAAAGCCTGTTCATCTTCAAATGTTAACAATGCAGTATCGGTATAGCTAAGCATCGCTTTGTAAGTATTGATTGCGGTGAGCTGATCTGCCCATAGTTTTGGTCGGAAGTTGTTATCGAAGAAGACTTGACCGCCTTTCTCTTTAAAGGCTTTGAGGAAGCCGAACAACTTATCGCGTCCAGAGTCTGTGAGGATCGCTAAGGTGATGCCACTTAAATAAACCGCATCGTAACCTAATAAGGTGTCGATGAGTTGTTCTGATTCTTGTTGGTCGAAAACAAATTTGGCCGCTGCATCATTTCGCCAATAAAAAAAGGTACGCTCGCCTGTTTCATCGGTTTCAATGTGGTATAGGCCCGGCATTTTGTCATTAAGGCGCAGAATCAAACTTGTATCGATACCCTCTTGATTCCATGCGTCCATCATCTCCGCTGAGAACGGATCGTTGCCTAACGCCGTAATGTAACTTACTTTAATATCATGAGCGTGAGTCAGTCGAGACAGATATAAAGCGGTATTGAGGGTATCACCACCAAAAGCCTGCTTTAAAAGATCATCCTTGCGCTGTAGTTCTACCATGCATTCGCCGATGATAGCGATTCTATATTGATTCATTGTGTGCGATCCCACTTTGATGTGATTAACTTAAAAAGTCTTCACGTGAAGGAGAAAAAATATCGAGTAGAACACTATCTTGTTCTAATGCGGTGGTGCCATGGTCAAGAAGCTTTTTCACCATAAATGCATCACCCGCCTTTAACTCACGCTTTTGCCCATCGACGATAGCTTCAAAACGGCCACTGACGACATAAACAATTTGATCGTGTATTTCATGCCTATGTATCGTACCGCTTGCGCCTTTGTCATAACAAAGATGCATCGCCATTAGATCATCGGTAAAGCCGACAACCTTGCGCTTAATGCCCTGACTCACCTGTTCCCACGGATGTTCATCAGCAGAGAAAAAACGATGCACTAACTGCCTCCTAGACCAAGTTAATGTCTACTCTTAAATTCGTTGACGCCATAATAAGCAGATTTAGATATTTGTAATACAATAGGATTACAGTAATGTGATCTTGATCTTTTTATTATTAAAACGCCGTTTTAATAATGAGTAATTTACCAGTTTATTCCCGTGAATAGTAGTGTTCATATCGCACATCCTTGGTTAAATGTGACTAATGTCCACTTTTGTCTGATTTCTTGTATGACAATAATGCATATTGTATTACTTTATATGGGTCGGATTCATAGATTTTGAGGGTGAAAATGTCCACATTGGTTCAACCCATACTGTTAAACGAAGACGAAATAGAACAATTACGAACAGAGATCGGTCGCGATAGCTTAATGGGTAAAGCGATTGCAAAAAGCATCAAAGATGTTGAAGCATTCATGAAGCTTCCTCTTGAAGTACCAGGTCACGGTGAAGCTGGTGGCTACGAGCACAACCGCCACAAGCAAAACTATACTTACATGAACCTAGCGGGTCGTATGTTCCTCATTACGGGGGATGATCGTTACGCTAAGTTTGTGCGTGATTTACTGGCAATGTACGCAGACCTATATCTCACCTTCGATTTTCATGTTCAAAAGAACACGAACCCAACAGGGCGTCTGTTCCACCAAATTCTAAACGAACACGTATGGCTAATGTTTACGAGCCTTGCATACTCATGTGTTGCTGCAACCATGAGTGAAGAAGAACGCCAGAACGTGGTTGACCGTCTGTTTAACCCAATGCTGGACATGTTCACTGTGAAATACGGCCATGATTTCGACCGTATTCATAACCACGGTGTTTGGGCAGTAGCGGCCGTTGGTATTTGTGGCCTAGCGGTTAACCGTCGTGAGTTCCTAGAGAAATCCGTATTTGGTCTTGAGAACAACGGCACGGGTGGTTTCCTAGCGCAGATCACTCAACTGTTCGCTCCGTCGGGTTACTACATTGAAGGTCCTTATTACCACCGTTATGCGATTCGTCCACTGTGTGTGTTTGCTGAGGTACTTCATCGTCATATGCCAGAGCTCGACATCTTCAATTACAAAGATGGTGTGATTGGTAATACGGTTGAAGCCATGCTTGCAACGGCATACCCGAATGGTCAGTTCCCAGCACTGAACGATGCATCTCGCACGATGAGCATCAATGATGCGGGTGTGCAGGTTGCAGTAAGTCAGTACG
>ASHK01000906.1 GCA_000695745.1 Vibrio madracius
AAAAGCATACGCCGAGGTTGTTGACAGCGCCACAATCAAAATAGATGAGATGCCGGCAACTTTTACCGAGTTCCACAGCCAGGTGAGTACTGGGAATGGCGGTGGGGTGACTGAGCCATCTGCATTGGTCACAGAGAACCCTAACGCCAGTTTCCAGTGTTCAAGCGATGGATTATCTGGAATCAGACTGCCCGTCGCAAAGTTACCTTCACGGAAAGAGATTGCGATTACCATCAGTAGTGGGAAGATGATAAGTGATAGGAATACCCAAAGCGCAATATGGGTTGCCCACACTCGGTATTTTAATGATTTACCTTGTACCATTGCCATCGTGATATTCCTTAATCTTGCTCAAGTTTAGTGAAACGTAAGTTGAGTAGAGCTAACGCACCAACCAATAGGAAGATAAGCGTTGCAATCGCACTTGCTAGACCGAAGTCTTGACCACCAGAACCTTCAAATGCAATACGGTAGGTGTAGCTTACAAGTAGATCGGTATAACCAGCAGGCTCAGAGGTGCCGATCATATTTGGACCACCTTGAGTCAACAACTGAATCATTACGAAGTTATTGAAGTTGAAAGCAAAACTTGCGATTAATAGTGGCGTAAGCGGCTTAATCATTAAAGGTAGCGTCACTCGTGTGAAGTTGTGAATGAAGTTCGCACCATCAATCGCCGATGCTTCATACAAATCATCAGGAATCGCTTTTAATAAACCCATACATAGGATCATCATGTAAGGGAAACCAAGCCATGTGTTGACGATCAATACCATGGTTTTCGCAAGAATCGGATCAGAGAACCAACTTGGGCTAATACCAAAGATGCTCTGCAACACCATGTTGATTTCACCAAAGCTTTGGTTAAATAGACCTTTAAAAATAAGGATCGAAATGAACGCTGGTACCGCATATGGGAGGATAAGTAACACACGATAAACAGCACGACCTTTTAGTTCCTCCCACTGAACCACACTAGCCAATACCATACCAATTACCAGTGTGAACACGACGGTCAGTACTGAGAAAACCACAGTCCAAATAAAGATGCTGATGAACGGTTCTTTAATGCCATCGTCTTTCCAAACACGTTCAAAGTTGTGCGTACCAATATCAACGATGAAACCTGGAGAAACCGTATTGCCAGTAAACTCTCCGTTCGCATCAATAGGCTGATAGAAACCAACTTCCATGTTCGGGCGGAATGTCTCACCCGTTTTGTTATTCAGCAGATCATTTGTGCCTTCAATTTTGCTAAACAGAGGTTGTACTGACGCGAATTTGCGCAGACCACTCATACGAATATCAGACCCGTCTGGCATATGAAGGTCAATCGTGCTCAACACTGAACGGTTTTGAATGATCGCTTTAATTTTCTCTTTATCACCTGCCTGAGATTGAACCTCCGACAAGTCATATTCTGCTTTAGGGCTTGAGATATCAAACTCTGGTGTTACCAGCAACTGGCCACCGTCTTTAACGTAAATACGATGTCCATTATCGGTTTTATACAAATCAAAAGAGAAGCTTTCACCACTTTGGAATGTGCGCTGTGTTAAGACACTTTGCGCCCTGTCTAAAGA
>ASHK01000907.1 GCA_000695745.1 Vibrio madracius
AAGCTGCCTCGGCTATACACTTGTTCAACTGCTGTTCACAAGGCCAAGCGATTGTGGCATTAACCATGACTGTCTTAACACGGCCACCAAAGTGTTTTACCTCTCCGGAACACAAAAGGATGGATTGCTTACCACTCAAGCGACGACGCAATCTTGTTACAATTATGACCACTGGGAACGATTCACGAGCGGTCTTACCGTAGCCAATTGGCCCACTATTCGAAAAACTACCGACCCACGATTTTTCTGGGCAGACAGTTTAATACAAGGGCAATTAGCCATCTGTTGAGTGCCTAGACCAGATAAAAGGTAACGTCGAAGGAGCGGTTTGTTACCACTTACCTTCCATTAGACCGCTTGCGGTGCCAGCGACGTTTATGCCTCGTCCCTATCACGGTATTCAGTGGTATCAGCACTGTGATCAGATTGATCAGGTAAGACAACAATGCAGCATTTTCATTTCCACTGCTAGCGATGAATCGTCGCAATTAACCACTTTAGAAGCGATGGCCGCAGGTTTATGTTTGGTTATTCCAAACCAGGGAGGTTACTGGGCTCAAGCTCTGACTGATGGAGTCAATTGTATAAAATTTGAAGTCGACGATCCTCACTCTCTAGCCAAAGCATTACACCGAGTCTATGAGGATCCCTTCTTGAGAGATGCGATTGCCGTAGAGGGGATGAAGGTCGCTGAAAATTACGAAGCGGAGATAAGTTATCATGCTATTGTCGGGTATGTTTTAGCCACATGCAGTTCCATAGAAGAGTTAGAGTTAAGTCATGAGTAAGGTGCTGACAAAACCCAAGGTCACCTCACCAAAACACACCATACTTAGTATTGGTCTGTGTATGCTAGTTGGGCTTATTTGGTTGTTCATTCCTCACCCTCTTGTTGGTGTGGTCGTTGGTCTCATTCCCATCGCTATTCTCATCGTTTTAAGTCAAACCTTCTGGCTTGTCACACTGTTTATCGTCTTTTCATTTTTCAGGATTCATGAGGTTTTCCCCACTCTGTACCCACTTAAAATCCCGTTGATGTTATCTGCTGCAGCGCTTTCTGCCTTACTTTGGCACACCTTGATCAGTGGCAAAATAAAACTTTACTGGCACCCGGTTTATCGCTGGCTATTTGTTTTCTGGGCATCGTTATTGTTGGAGTTGTATTTGCAGAGAATCGAAATGTTGCCATCGCTATGTTCAACGGAACGTACGTCAAAATCATGATCATGACTTTGGCGGTATCATGGCTAATCACCTCTCCTAAAGAGCTTTCACGATTTTCCCTATTAACCGTGTTCTCTGGACTCATTGTTGGCAGTGTTGCGCTTTACAATTCGGCCAATGGTATTGGCCTCGTTGAAGGCTCACGAGTGACCATCGGCCGTAGTTTTGGTTCAATGCTAGGGGATCCAAACGATCTGGCCTTAGTTTTGTTGTTCCCTCTAGCTTTCACCGTTGCTACGACAACGACCAAAGGAATCGGTTGGTGGTTTAGAGCCTTATCACTGCTCACCTCTGCTGTTCTCTTTTTTGCGATCGTCGCAACCCAAAGTCGGGGCGGATTATTGGGTTCACTGGCCGTCTTTGGTTTCTATGCCTGGCGTATGGTTCCCTCTAAAACCCTATTTGCATTTTTGGGTATTATTGGCGCGATTGCTCTCTACTCATTAGCGGTATCTCCGGGCGCGCATCAGGTGGAGCCGCTGAGGAAGGCATTGATGAATCGGCTATGGGTAGGATCTATGCTTGGGAAGCCGCTTACAAAATGGCTCTAGATAACCCAATCTTGGGTGTTGGATTGGACAATTTTTACTATAACTACTTCTTTTATAGTCCTCATTGGGACGGATTAAACCACGCAGTCCATAGCACCTGGTTTGGAGTGCTCGCAGAGACGGATTTTTGGGCCTAATCGTGTTTTTGCTGTTTATCTATCAGCTACTTAAATGTGCAAAGCAAACATTAACAACAGTTGACAACAACGCTTCAATTCCACCTTACCTCCGTTCGGTGGCGCTTGCCGTCTACAGCGGTCTTATTGGTACTTTTGTGTCAGGCACTTTTCTAACTCAAGGGTTTGTTTGGCCTATTTATATTCTTTCAGCGTTGACGATTGCCGTATCACAAATTGCTTCTCAATTTGAGAAGCGTGAAGAACCAATTTCCTAATAAAACATAACCAACTGATTTTAATTATTTTTATTTATTGGCGCATTTCTTGATACCTCTTCTATTAAGCAGTTAACGATGACTCACATAATGAGAGGGTTTGTCAAAATGAATACGACTTCATCATTTGATTTTAAGAACTGGCTTCGATCTCATCCGAACCCCAAAATGAGAAATTTGTTTGTCATTTTGAAACGAGCTCGTGCCGCCGGTATTCCTACGCCTTCGTTTTACAACAAAGCCCTGTATGCCCTTTTAACCATGGCGCGAAATGGCATCGATACGGTATTACGTGTCTTTATTTACACCCCTGCTTTTAAAGGTCGACTGTCTCAATGTGGTCACTCGCTGTACCTATACAGTGGTTTACCTCTAGTCACCGGGCCGCTAAAAATCCAGCTTGGTGATGATTGCCGAGTTTCCGGACACACCACTCTTAGCGGACGAACCACTCCACACCCAAACTCATCCATTCAACCAGAACTAGTGGTTGGCGATAATGTGGATATCGGTTGGCAAGTCACTATTGCCGTGGCAGACAAAGTTGAGATTCAAGACAACGTTCGTATCGCTGGGCGCTGCCAACTATTTGGTTATTCAGGCCACCCACTCAATGCTCGCCGACGCGCTGAAGGAGCACCAGACGAAGATCACCGAATTGGGAGTATCGTGCTAGAAAAAGACGTATGGCTTGCAACTGGTGTCACAGTACAAACCGGAGTCATCCATTGGACAAGGCACTATTGTTGCCGCAGGGAGCGTGGTGACCAGTGACCTACCTGCCAATGTCATTGCGGCAGCTGTCCAGCCAAAGTGGTCAAACATATTGACCAAACACGCTAATGCCAGACCACCACAATCTTGAGACAAGGAACGTGTGATGAGAGATTTGATTGTTTTCGGAGAAGACTATGGTGCATTACCATCTAGCACTCAACATCTCGTGAAGCGACTAGCTGTCACGCGCAAGGTGTTATGGATAAACTCGATAGGTCTGCGTCAACCCAAATGGAACAAGCATGATGCGATGCGTGCAGTCAACAAACTGCTGCGCCGCGACAAGTCGAAACAGCTGCACCTTGAATCTGAGCCCGTTCCGGCATCTATAACCATCGTAAACTTGATGACCATTCCCGCACCTCGTTCCGCTTGGTCTAGAAGATTGGCAGTGACACTCATGGAATCACAGCTAAAGCCTTTAATTAAAAAGCTCAAGCTGAATAACCCTATTGTGTGGAGTTCACTCCCTACTGCTTCAGACATATGTCAACGGCTTGGAAAGACGCCTATTGTTTACTACTGCGGGGATGATTTTGGCGCATTAGCCGGAGTTGATCACGATACAGTGTTACAGCACGAGTGCCAACTTGTTGAGGCTGCTGATTTGGTCATCACAGCCAGTGAAACACTACGTAATAAATTTCCAAAACATAAGACTCATTTACTCAGTCATGGTGTCGATTATCAAAGATTTTCTCGGCCTGTTGAACGCGCACCCGACCTGCCAAATAGAGGGCGACCAATCGCTGGTTTTTATGGCAGCTTGTCCAACTGGCTCGATTACCGTTTGCTCAATCACGTGATTAAAGCAATGCCACACTGGGACTTCGTATTTATTGGTCAAATCGAGCTAGAGCAGTTCCCTATCCAACAAGCGAGTAACGTGTTTTATTTGGGACCAAAGCCTCATGCGCACTTAGCCGTTACAGCCAACACTGGACAGTTAGCTTACTGCCTTTTGTCTTAAATGCGCAGATCAATGCCTGTAACCCTCTTAAATTAAAAGAATACTTAGCCGCGAGACGCCCAGTCATCACCACTGACTTTCCGGCACTAGAGCCTTATCGTGATCACGTTAACGTTGTTCATACGCCTAGTGAAATGATTAAAGCATTAGAATCGGTCGCTGACCAAAACCACCCTCTCCCTGAGGACTTGTGGAAAGTGAGAGTTGGGAACAAAGAGCCAAAGTATTAGAAGGCTATTTGGAGGCGCTATGAGTGAGTTAAAGCTTCGGTTACTCGCGATGCTTAGCGCAGCATGGCGACGTCGCTATGCTATCGTGTTGCCGATACTAATTATGCCTTTTATCGCTTACACGGTTGGTATATTGACCCCACTTAAATACAAGTCGCACACCAGCATGTTGATTCAGGAAACCGCAAAAATGAACCTTTT
>ASHK01000908.1 GCA_000695745.1 Vibrio madracius
GTCAATGCCCCCAGCATGATGAGCACTAAAGATGGCATAAATAGTGTGTGATCGCGAATCGCGGCTGCTGTTCTAAAATGGCCGTCAATTGATAACTTTCAGCCATATACCCCAGAAGAATCAGACCCGCTAACATTGCTAAACCACCAGCACCAGTAATCAGTAACGACTGCAACGCATTCTTTCGAGATGTGGCGTTCTCGTGGTTAAAACCAATAAGCAAATAAGATGTAATGGTTGTGAGTTCCCAAAAAACAAAAAGTAACAACACATTATTGCTGAGCACTACACCCAGCATCGCTAACATAAAAGCCGTTAAGTAACAGTGAAATTTGAGACGATTCGGATAGTCACGCAAATAAGCCAAAGCGTATATTTGCACTAATGTCCCTATACCACTAATCAGACAAGCAAACAGAAATGATAAACCGTCAAGTCTAAAGCTAAGGTCTAAGCCTAAACTCGGAACCCACGGCATAGTCCATACCAAACCCTCCGGGCTATAAAAGTATAAGACTAAAAGAAATATCGACAGAGGGAACACCACGAACGATGCAAATAGCTGTGAGCGATGTAGGCTCAGATAGTCTGCATGTTTGTTGAGTGTCAATGTCGCCTTTTCGATGTTCAAATTAATACTCACCATTGTCTACTATATCAAGTGCATTCACGCAAAATACCAATTTGCAGAAATAGCAAAACGGTCACTTACCATTGCAGCAACCTTATTCGATTAGATCCATATACCCGAAGTAGTGCTTGTTTTTGATGGGGGATTTTTGTAGCCACGTATATGACTAATTTAATATCAGAACAACCATTGAAATGACTTATTAAATAATCTTTACATCCTAAACGATATAAATTCTATCCTTGGCGAGCATTTTAGTTCCAGAATACAATTGTAAAAAGTCGTTGATTATTGGCAATTCCAATTTCCGAATGTATAAGAAAACCTAATTTCGAATATATTTATTAAAAACGTTTGAAATGGATGACAGATTGTAACTAATGGTGTCAGACTAACAGAGATGGACGCATGAATCGCCCACAATGAGGCGGCACGCTTTGTTCTTTTAATTCAATAGCTTAACAAATTAATCTTGCATAATTATCGATCAAAAACTTCTACTGACGGAATATTCATCTTACCGAGAAAAATATTATCAAAGTAAGAAACTCGAAAATACCGAATCATAAGTTATGTTTTTACTGACGATATATCAGATAGAATTAAATTCAAGTAATAAAGTGCAATTATTTCTTTCAGGATCACATTTTTCACCCAAGGAAATTCGGATTAAATAATCTGTGGTAAAGCCGGATGATTCACTACAAAATGTCATAGCGGCTCCAACATTCGGTATGGTCACCCCTTGCGTAATAGATACACATCAATGGACAGTTTGCTTGGGTGACGATACGAATGATAGTGGGATTCTGCTGTTATTGTGCGCTTTTCTGTTCGCGCATTTCTTCGAATCCACCCGCGTTATGGACATGACTAAAACCGATAGAGGTTAAGTAGTCTAACGCTTTGCCCGAACGGTTTCCGCTCCGGCAATAAACAACAATGGGTGTAGACTTATCAATATGAGCAAAGTACTTATCGATATCCGATAACGGGTAGTTCTTAGCGCTGGCCAAATGACCGTCCGCAAATTCAGCTGGGGTACGCACATCCACCAGCAGGGCTCCTTGCTCGATCATTTGCCATCCTTGCTCTGCACGCTCAGACGCCATTACGTTGCCAGTGATTAACGCAACACAGAGCACGGATAATGGCAGTAGTTTCTTCATAACTCCTCCTAATAAATACCAAACCAAATACTCAAAACACTAACGCAGCCTTTCAAGCACAACCGTTTGGTCAAGTTGTTCATGATAAGGCTGATAATCAAAGCCTTTATCAAAAATATAGTTGGTCACCAGAGTTCGTACACACGCTACAAGCTCATCGGCGCTCCAAGGCTTCTCAAAATAATGGCTTACGCCTGCCGTATTAATGGCTGTAATGGTATCGGTGTGCGTCGCCTGTCCAGTTAATAGCACTTTTTTGGTCTCTTTAAATCGGCTATCTCTAGAGACTTCTGTTAGCAACTCTACCCCTGTCATTCCCGGCATTACATGGTCAGAGACGATAACCGCAATGCATTCACCTTCTGCATCCAAATCTTCCATAAGTTCGAGGACTTCTTCACCAGACTCGCAATCTTCAATGTTGAGCCAACAGGCTAAAGGTTCTAAATCCTGAATGACCGCGCTCAAGACTTCGCGCTGATCATCGACACAAATGACATTAAGCTTCTCCATATGCTTCTCCTAGAGGTAATTTGACTCGGAAGATGGTGCTCTCTTTATCGCTTTTAACGACAATAGAACCACCATTTTCACTGATAATTCGTTTAACGATGGATAACCCTAGCCCTAAACCGAGGACAAACCGCCCTTTTTAGTCGTGAAATTAGGCTGGAATATTTTACGGCGGGTAGGCTCATCAATCTCTGGCCCATTATTGGCGATAGTGACCAAAATTCTTTGATTTGATAACTTGGTCTGAATGTCGATTTGAGGCGATTCCGTTTGCAACATAGCATCACAAGCGTTTTTGACGATGTTACTCCATATCTGTACATATTCAGTGGATGCCCCTTTGATTAGCGGCAATGTTGCCGGACGCAATCGAACCGACACACGGCGTAGGTCACTTTGCAACAACGCAAGTGCTTTGTTTATGGTGTCATTGATATCAAGCAGCTCATCAGGCTCTCCGTCAGTGCGTCCCAACTGTTTCACCGATTTCACGATACCTACCGTGTGTTTGGCGGCAACGCGTAAGTCGTGGAGATCGCGTCCCATTCCCCAGTACTTTAATGCCTGCTCTGGATCGGCCAACCAACTATCGGGAATCGTATTGCTAGCCGTGGCCCTTGCTAGGCGTTTTGCTAGGTTTCGCTCTAACCGATACTCTGACTGTATTTGCTTGGCAATTTGTCTAACTTCACTTGATGACGCGCTTTGACCTTGCATCAAGCCAACAT
The DNA here is from genome assembly GCA_000695745.1 of Vibrio madracius. Classification (GTDB taxonomy): domain Bacteria; phylum Pseudomonadota; class Gammaproteobacteria; order Enterobacterales; family Vibrionaceae; genus Vibrio; species Vibrio madracius. The sequence continues at coordinate 3,042 of ASHK01000908.1, forward strand.
CAAAAAACTGACTCGCCTCGGGATGCACCTCTTCGAGAAGTTGAATCAAGTCTTGTTGCAACCGTTCTGTTTTGCTGCTCACCACGCCAATCGCGTTGTTGAGTTCATGAGCAATACCAGCAGCAAGTTGTCCAAGTGTCGTCATTTGTTCAGCAGTGTGCAAACGCTGCAAGGCTTTCTCTTTTGCCAGCGCTTCTTGAGTCGCACGTCGCTGACGCCTTGAAAGTTCATTGACCATTACTGGCATAAATTGCGCGTTAAGTGGTCCCAACGTTTGTGGAGAAACCGCTGGTGTATGTCGGTCAATCCACGCCAATGTCACTTCAGTTTTAGCAATTACCGTCGAAGAGGCGATCCAGGTCCCAGAAAAAAAACTATGAACACCGATAAACGCTCCGGCTGACGCCGTAAAGAGTTTGGTTAATTTACCGTCTTCGTCACTTTCAAAATAGCCCTCCAACTCGCCTTTCAATACTAGATAAAGGCGATAATTTTGACCGTTTTGACGCAGCACGACTTCATCGGCAGATAAGGTTACCTGCCGATCACTTTGCGAAAAATAGTGTCGTACTAATTGCTCCATACATCCCTACCCAACATGCCCGACAGCATGCAACAGCCAAACCAATACGAAGCTTAGCAGCACACCGACTACACCAAGAATCACGCCTACTTTGGCCATTTGGTTACTTTGCACATGTCCTGTTGCATGAGCTAAAGCATTAGGCGGGGTACTAATTGGCAACGACATACCCAGTGATGCGGCGAACGTGACAACAAGGATGAGCGTAATTTCGCCTCCCAGCGGAGCGAGAGAGGCCATCGAGGTGCCCAACGCCGCCATAATTGGCATCAATAAGTTCGCCGTTGCAGTGTGCGACATAAAGTTTGCCATTACTAAACATAAGAAGGCTGCACCAAACAGTACCGCATATGGAGAGAACGCATCGAACGGAATACTATGAACGACAAGCTTCGCGAGTCCTGTTTTGTCTAACGCTAATCCAAGAGCAATACCACCAGAGACTAACCAAAGAACATCCCATGAGATTTTCTTGAGATCTTCTTTGTTGATAATTCCAGTTAGCGAGAAGATCGCGACAGGAATCAAGGCAACGGTGTAAGAGTTCATCCCGTGACTCGAGCCCATCAACCAAAGTACGATGGTCAATGCAAATGTCACGTAAACCATGATCGCTTTCGGTGTTTTTAAGAACTTACCTTTAATAGACAGTTTCTTATCTTCTTTTGGTCAGCACTGAACAGAAAATTTATTAGCATCCAAGCCAATGCCATCATCACTACCACGAACGGCACACCAAACGCCATCCATTCACCAAAACTGATGTAGTTATCCCCTACCAGATATTTCAGCGCAATCGCATTAGGTGGTGTACCAATTGGGGTTCCTATACCACCAATGTTAGCCGCAACGGGAATACATAACGCAAAAGCAATACGTCCTGGGTCTTTGGGGCCAAACACTGCAATGACCGGCGTTAAAATAGAGAGCATCATTGCCGTGGTAGCGGTATTCGACATAAACATAGAGAAGATGCCAGTGATCAGCATTAAACCCAGCATTACGTATTTAGGGTCAGTGCCAAAAGGCTTTAACAACACCCGCGCGAGGTTAACATCGAGGCGATATTTAGTCGCAGCCATCGCCAAAAAGAAACCACCAAGAAACAACATAATGATGGGGCTCGCAAACGTCGCCATGATTTCGTTATAACTCAGTAATTGACCAAAATGCGGCTGCCCTTCACTCAACCTAAATAGATACAAACCTTTGTTGGAAACCAGTAACAGCTCTAGCACAATAATCACGACGGATGTCGCATAAATAGGGATTGGCTCGAATACCCAACATAGGGCTGCGAGAAGGAAAATTGCGATGACACGCTGTTGAACAATGGTCAATCCTTCGAAGGGGAAGTGACCGAAAGTGGCATAAGCAAAACGATTAATGGGATAGATATCGGAATGATATACTTTAAAAACTTTTGCATGGTACTGCTCGTCCTGAGAAATATTTTACTGTGAGCAGTATCACGCTGCTATACATAGACCGACTTAGCGTAGGATCAAAGTTTTTGCATATTTATCATGAAGTTTCTTGGAGTGTGAATTGGGTAACAATTTGCTATTGTTACAGACAGCAATGATTGCACTTATATAAATCATACGACAACGGTTTAGCTGTAGGTAACCAGATAATGAATCCACTCACTATTCTTGATGGCGGTATGGGTCGAGAGCTCAAGCGCATGGGAGCACCATTTTCTCAACCTTACTGGAGCGCACAAGCATTAATAGAAGCACCACATTTTGTAGAACACGCTCATCAGCAATTTATTGATGCTGGTGCCGATATCATTACAACCAACAGCTATGCGTGTGTGCCTTTCCACTTGGGCGATAAACTCTATCAAGAGCGAGGCATAGAGCTTGCCCATTTAGCGGCGCAATTGGCAAAAAACGCCGTGTTGCACAGCCAACGTCATGTAACGATTGCAGGCTCCCTGCCTCCCGTGTTTGGCTCCTATCGTCCCGATCTGTTCTTAGCAGAGCAAGCCGCACAGGTGTGGCACGATTTACTGCAAGCGCAAGAGCACAATGTCGATGTTTGGCTCGTTGAAACTCTGTCTAGTATTGAAGAAGCTCAGGTGGTCTCCCATGTGTTAGCTCAGTCCCCAAAACCTAAATATTACGCCTATACCTTGTTAGATGATGTAAATCAGCTAGGCAAACTGCGCTCAGGTGAAACGGTAGAAGATGCAGTGCAGTCTTTGTTAAAGCACAACCCAGATGGCATCTTATTCAACTGCTCGATACCCGAGGTGATTGAATCAGCGTTAGAAGTCACGGCAAGAGTTTTGAAACATCACCACGCTTCAATTCATTTGGGAGCCTTTGCCAATAGCTTTACGCCAATTCGGTCTGGGCACAAAGCGAATGATGCCGTACAGGAGTTAAGAGAAGTCTCTCCACAAGACTATTTGCGATTTGCCAAACAGTGGCAACAGCATGGAGCGACGATTATTGGTGGGTGTTGTGGGATCGGACCAGAGCATATTGACGTGTTAGCGCAATGGAAAGCGAGCGTAAAGTGTCTTCAAACTATCAAGTAAATATAGAAAAGCCAGACGTTGTATGGTCTGGCTTTTGAGTCATTCTATTTGCGATGGCCTAATCGCACGGTTCCCTGAGTCGAGAACCAAAGTGCTTCCGAGCGACGACGACCAAGTAAGATAGGGCCATCATCGTAAAACAGGAAGTTCTTCCAGTACTTTTTAAACACCGACCATTTGGTTTCAATCACATTGTACTTCTCATAACAGAAATACACAGTGACATCATCTTGCCAATCGATAAACTGCCCCACCGCTTGTGGTAAGTCATTCTCGTCAGCTTCCCAAGCCGCCATCCAATCAACGTCATCTTGCCAATTGCTGTCTTTCATCGGCCAATCTTGAGAACTTAAACGCTCTGCATCTGGACTCTGAGCACTGATATTCTCTTTCCAAAACTGCGCCGCACGCGCTTGAGTCATGGGTTTAATCTGTGGCCAATCTTGCTCAGGTACCGGCATTGATTGATGCGTAAAAATCCATTTTCTTTGGTATTCATCCAWAGTTATGTAAGACATTTAGTCTCCTAATTTCTTAACCAGCCATTTTCTGTGGCTTCTTCTATCAGTAATTTTGCTTTATCCCACAGCACTTGTGAACCTTTTTCTATGCGTTGGTTCACTTGCATGACTTGTTGCACGCTGACATTGTTTTCTATCCAGCTTTGACCATCGTTATGGTAATTCAATAACATAGGGATAAGTCGGTCCAAGGCTTTTGCGAATTTCGCTTCTGGAGATTCTGCCGCCTCAAACTCACACCAGACGGAGAACAAAGCCTCACCTTGGTCATCGGGTAGCATGCCAAACAAACGCTTTGCCGCTTCAAGTTCCGTTTGCTGCTGCGTCTCATAGGCCGCCGTGTCATACACAAAAGTATCACCGGCATCAATTTCAACCATATCGTGTAGCAGAAGCATTTTCACTACTTTAGTGATATCGACCGGTTCGTTCGCGTGCTCTTGCAACAGCAAGGCCATCATAGCGACATGCCAACTGTGCTCGGCACTGTTTTCAAACCGCCCGTTTGCACATCGAATACGAGTACGGCGTAATACCGACTTGAGCTTGTCTAGTTCCATCAATAAGTTGAGTTGTTGATCAAGCCTGCTCATGACGACGCTTTCCAACTGGGATTGATAAGCGACGTTAACACATGATCTTCCCACTTATCGTTGATTAACAGATAGTTTTTAGCAAAGCCTTCTCTCTCAAAACCCATCGATTGCAGCACCGCTTCACTACGAACATTCCTTGGCATATAAGAAGCGGCAATACGATGCATATTCTGAACCTCGAACATATAGGGTATCGCTAACTGTAATGCTTTACGCATGTAACCATGACCTTGTGCACTTTCTGCTAATGAGTATCCAAGGTTACATGAGTGAAATGGAAAACGAATTAAACTGCTAAACGAGATCGTCCCCTGCATTTCATTGGTCTGCGCGTCGAATATCAGGCAGTAATACGCCAACCCTAAACGGTGCAGCTCCTCCAATTTAACCAACTTCGCCGCCCACGATTCCACTTTATAGAAATCTGCATCTCGCTTAGGCTCCCAAGGTCGAGAAAGGCTTTATTCTCTC
>ASHK01000909.1 GCA_000695745.1 Vibrio madracius
ATAGTACTTTTCAGGCTCTAAGACAGACTCTCCCACATAAGCGTGAGCAGCGAAGTGAATCACTGTACAGATGTTATGCTTTTCAAATACCTCACGGAGCCTAGGTATATCGGATAGATCGCCTTCTTCAAATTCACCCCATAACGCAAAGTCTCTATGCCCCGTAGAAAGATTATCAAAAACGACTACATCTTCACCTTGAGCATGGAAATACTTTGTAGTGTGCGAACCGATATAACCGGCACCTCCAACTATCAGAATTTTTCCTTCCATTATTTTTTGTCACCTAATTTCTTAAAGTAGTTAATAGTAAGGTCTAACCCTTCATCTAGTTGAATCTTAGGTGACCATCCAAGTAACTCTTTAGCCCTTGAAATATCAGGTCTTCTCTGCTGAGGGTCATCTGACGGCATTGGTAAATCGATTGTTTTTGAACTACTACCAACCTTCGACAAAACAAGCTCTGCTAGTTCATAGACCTTGAACTCGTTAGGGTTACCTATATTTATGGGACCTAAAATATTGTTATCTGTATTCATCATTCTGACGAAACCGTCGATTAGATCGTCGACATAACAAAAGCTTCTAGTTTGTACACCGCCACCATATAATGTCACATCGTCTCCAGACAATGCTTGATTAATGAAGTTAGAAACGACGCGTCCGTCTTTGGGGTCCATTAAAGGGCCATAAGTATTAAATATACGAACAACTTTTATTTTCGTACCATACTGTCTGTTATGATCAAAAAAATAAACTTTCCGCTATTCGCTTACCTTCATCATAACATGATCGGATACCGGTGCAATTTACATTTCCCCAGTAATCTTCATTCTGCAACGATACTTTAGGATCCCCATATACTTCTGATGTGGAAGCTTGCATTACCTTTGCATTATATTTTCGAGCTAATGCCAATGCATTAAGCGCTCCGAGAAAAGAAATTCTAGATGTTTCTATTGGATCGGCTTGATACTTTGGTGGTGAGGCTGGACAAGCTAGATTATATATCTCGTCACAAGGGTAATGATATTCTTCAGTGACATCATGCTGAATAAATTCAAAATTTTCGTTATCTAACAGATCTTCTATATTTTGTAGTCTGCCAGTGGACAAATTGTCCAAACAGACAACCCGATTGCCCTCTGCAATCAGCCTATGGCAAAGGTTACTTCCTAGAAATCCAGCGCCCCCAGTAACTAATACCGTTTTCATTATATTACCCTTATTCTGTAATGTGCTTTAATATATTTTCTCGAAGTTCAGATTCATTAAGATATATCTCCTCCGGAGAATCATAACCTAACACTCTTAAATGCCTAATTTGCCAAAATAACGTAAGAGCAACTTTATCGTTACCTTGGAAATTGAACGAGTTCATAACTTCATCAAAAGACCTCTGTATGCTAGAAGGTCGCATATCTTGGAGAAGCGTATTTGAAAAATACTCAAAGTGAGTAGCCCATATCCACAGTAGTTCAAACAACATCCAATTTCTATTTTTAGAAATCGTATTATTAGAATGCACCCTATAATTTACTAGTGGAGAAGATAGATGTCCAACTTCATGTGAACGCGCAACACGTAAGGCAAAATCCCAATCATGAACGAACCTCAAATTCCTCATTAACCCTACAGAACTTAGAATCTCTCTAGAAAAAAACATGTTCGTTGTTGTGGAAATGAAATTTGATACTAATAAACTTTTTACATAAGAATTATATCTTAACAATGAACTATCCATATCTGGAATATTCCATGGTTGCATGTTATACCAAGATTTCTTAATTCCTTTATTTTGACTATGCTCGTCAACGATATTAATATCACTAGAAATGAACTCTACACCAGGGTGAGCCTGAAAATATTCCAGACATTTTTCGAAGTAGTTTAATTCGAAAAATCATCTGAATTAAGAATAGCTATATATTCACCTTTCGCATATTTTAATCCTCGATTGATAGCGTTATGTGCACCTTGATTTTCTTGCCAAGTAATTTTCATTCGCTCATCGTTATAA
>ASHK01000910.1 GCA_000695745.1 Vibrio madracius
CGATAGACACCGCGCAGCTATCTGCTACCGCACAACGGCTTGGAGAAGTGAAGAACACTTCAGACACAGTGAGCGTACCTTTGCCCAAGAATGGGTCGTCGCCAAGGTTGTCAGCCAATTTCTCGATATCGTTAAGAATGTGGCCCATTTTGAAGATAGCGTTATCACCACGCTCAGGTGCAGAGCCATGACAGCTGATACCAGACACATCAACACGAATTTCCATACGGCCGCGTTGACCGCGATAGATTTGACAATCTGTCGGCTCGGTAGACACCACAAATTCAGGACGAATGTTGCTTTCTTCAATGATGTACTGCCAGCATAGGCCGTCGCAGTCTTCTTCTTGAACCGTACCAGTGACAAGCAGTGTGTACTCATCTTCTAGACCCAAGTCTTTGATGATTTTACCGGCATAAACCATTGACGCCATACCGCCTTCTTGGTCTGATGCACCGCGACCACCGATCACTTCGTCATCTTCCATGCCTTGGTATGGGTCAAACGTCCAGTTATCGAGGTTACCCACACCAACGGTATCGATGTGCGCGTCCATGGCGATGAGCGTAGGGCCGTTACCAATCCAACCTAATACGTTACCCATTGGGTCTATTTCGACACGGTCAAAACCCACTTTTTCCATTTCTTCTTTGATGCGAAGAACCACTTTTTCTTCGTCGCAACTTTCACTTGGAATCGCAATCATATCGCGAAGGAAACGAGACATATCAGCTTTGTATTCTTGCGCTTTTTCCAATACGGTTGCAAAAGGGATACTTACAGTCATTGTTACTACTCCAAATTTTTTTCCCAATGGAGGTTTGCCCCACTGGGAGTGTTAATGCTTGAAATTACTAATCTTTCTTTGTCACTTTTTCTGCGTTGTTTTAGATTGTCGCGTGCTTACCTTGCCAAACGACTTCGCGATAGTGCACAGGATCTGTGTCGCCTTCGGTATTAATAACCAAAACAACAGAATCTTTATTAAGCGCTAAATGCTCTTTTAGGCTCTCTTTTTCACGGCTGTATTCCACCGCAGCTAATAGACCTAAACCCACCGCGCCGGACTCACCAGAGATAACCGAAGGATCACCGCTAAGTGGGTTACCCAATACGCGCATACCAAACGCTGCAACACGGTCTTCACAGGAAACAAACTGAGTGGCGCAGTTCTTAAGCACTTCCCAACCTAGTGGGTTGGGTTCGCCGCACGCTAAACCCACCATGATGGTGGCTAGGTCGCCGTCAACATTGACCATGTCGCCAGTCTGCGCGATACCTGAACGGTATATACAGTCAGCTTGATTTGGTTCAACGATGACTGAGCGAAGCTGTCCTGCCCCACAATACTCGGCAAGATAACCTAAGACGCCACCAGCCATAGCTCCCACACCTGCTTGTAGGAACACATGCGTTGGTTTGTCCAGACCTAGATCAGCCATCTGCTCAATCGCTTCGACTGCCAAGGTGCTGTAGCCTTGCATGATCCATGTTGGAATCTCGGTATAGCCTTCCCAAGCCGTGTCCTGAACCACTTTCCAGCCATGCTCGTTAGCAGTTTTGATGGCAAGTCTTACGGTATCGTCGTAATTCATGTCAGTGACAATACACTCGGCGCCTAGGGCACGAATGTTGTTAACGCGCTCATCAGCTGCGCCTTTTGGCATGTAGACAACGGCGTTTTGACCCAGTTGATTCGCCGCCCACGCGACGCCACGACCGTGGTTACCATCAGTAGCGGTTGCGAAGGTCATTTTGGTTTTGATTTGAGTTTTGAAAGTTTCAAAATTGAAACCGTCGATATCCATCTTGTATTCATCACACAAGAGTCGTGCGATGGCGTAGACGCCGCCTAACATTTTGAATGCGTTTAGGCCAAAGCGATACGCTTCGTCTTTAACAAGAATGTTCTTCACTCCAAACTCTTTTGCAAGGTGGTTAAGGTTGTGAAGAGGTGTTGGTTGATAGCCATCTAATTGCAAATGAAATCGGCGCGCTTTTTCGGCTTCACTGATGGAAAACTGATCGGAGAGGCGTCCATTAAAATGCTGGTTATCGGCAATATGAATATTAAAATTCAACTTTGACATAGCGATACCTTATTTAATCCATTTACACACTCGCCTTAGAAAGGAGTTAAGGCGAGGTGTAATACCCTTTTTACTTTGGGTAAATATGATAGGAGTACTTTATTTAACTCGTTTTGCTGATTCTTTTAATAGCTCGTCAAGAACGCCAGCCACATCTTGATATTTTCTGTTCAAAATCATTGCAGCGATAATATATGGCTTCCAGCTTGCTTCTTTATAAGTTGCAATGCGGTACTTCTCGAATACCGACTCTTCTACTTCACCTTCTTTACATGACACGCCTGTGATGTCAGCTGGTAGACAGTGCATGTACAACGCTTCACCGCCCTTAGTTAGCTTCATCATCTCTTCAGTACAGTGCCAATCTTTGTGCTGTGCGTTTTGTGCCAAGCACGCTTTCTCTAGCTCTTTTAGTCCATCATGGTCATTTGCGCGCAGCAGATCTGTACGCTCGCCCATAACTTTGTAAGGTGCCCAAGATTTTGGATAAACGATGTCTGCATCTTTGAATGCTTCTTCCATAGACGTCACTTGAGTGAAGCTACCGCCGGACTCTTGTGCGTTTTTCTTCGCTTCTTCAACTACTTCAGGAATTAGGTCATAACCTTCTGGGTGCGCTAGGACAACATCCATACCGAAACGGCTCATAAGGCCGATGATGCCTTGTGGAACAGATAGCGGCTTACCGTAACTTGGCGAGTACGCCCAAGTCATTGCTATCTTCTTACCTTTTAGCTTGTCTAGGCCACCAAAGTGCTCTTCCAACCAAGCCAAGTCAGCCATGGACTGTGTTGGGTGGTCGATATCACACTGTAGGTTCACCAATGCTGGACGGTTTGGAAGCACGCCTTCTTTAACACCATCGTCTAACGCTGCACCTACTTCACGCATATACGCATTACCTGCACCTAAGTACATGTCATCACGAATACCAATTGCATCGGCACAGAAAGAAATCATGTTCGCGGTTTCACGCACGGTTTCACCGTGAGCAATTTGAGATTTACCTTCGTCAAGATCTTGTTGTGCTAGGCCTAACATGTTGATAGCGGAAGCATAAGAAAAGCGAGTACGAGTCGAGTTGTCTCTAAATAAGGAAATGCCTAGGCCGTTTTTAAATACATTAGTGGCGATATTTTCACCACGCATGGTTTTTAGTACTTGTGCAGTTTTTAACACTCTTTCCAATTCTTCTGGGCTTTGTTCCCAAGTTAATAGAAAGTCTTTATCATGAAGTTTTGATTCTAGTTGAGAAATTTCTTTAATCAGTTCATTCATATTTTTCATTTGCTATCCCATTATCCATCTAGATTAACTATAAAAAATACAACTCAAGATAATATTCGCATGCTATTTATATTTAACAGGCTAACAAAGCGTATTTGCCCTCTTGTTTGTATTTGTATTTGCTCCTAACTGGCCGATTGTCTGGCCTTCAGATTTCTGTCACTGGTTCTTATATTCCAAGTTCTGTGCCAATAATTCGTATCGAATAAAAAAGAATGAAAAATCTTTGAAAGCCCCGTTTTATAAGGGTTTGTCGACCAACGACTGACAGAGTGAAAACGATGACAGTTGCAACTATCACTCTAAATAGAACGCCGAAACCAAATTGATAGCGATAACAAAAGGGCGAGTATCATATTGATATCGGATGATAGACGCTCTTATCAGGGCGAAAAGAGCGTCTTGTTGACAGCGATTACGCGTCCGTTGATTTTGACTTAGGCAGGATCAAGTTGAGCGTGACGGCAGCCAATGTTCCTGTCGTGATGCCCGAGTGGAATACAAGTTTCAAGCTCTCCGGGAAATGGCGCAATAGATTAGGCTCATAGGTGACCGCCAAACCAGAGGCTAACGCAACACACACAACGATCGCATTGCGTCGAGAATCGGTGGCTTTCATTAGCATTCGTATTCCGGCATAAGCAATCATACCGAACATGACGAATCCTACTCCTCCTAACACTGGTTTTGGCACGGTTACCGCCAGAGCCGCAAATTTAGGGAACAAACCACCGAGTACCAATAAACAGCCGGTAACAGCCACCACAAAACGACTGGCTACTCCGCTGATACCAACAATACCGACATTCTGACTAAAGCTCGCGACCGGCATTGCTGAGAAGAACGAACCAAAAGTACTGCCTAAACCATCGGCGAGCAGCCCTTTTTTCAGGTCATTCCCTTTAAGCTCAACACGGCAGTTACTCGCCAGTGCCATAAAGTCGCCTGTCGCTTCTGCCACCACCACCAAATACACCAAACTCATAGTAATGATGGCTGGTATCGAAAAGCTCATTCCGAAATGCAGCGGCATCGGCGCAGCCACCCAGTTCGCTTCACTAATCTGGTAACATCGACCATACCCATTGGAATTGCCATCATATAGCCTGCGGCTAAACCAATAATAATACTCGATGCGGCGACAACACCTTTACAGAATACCGACACGCCAATCACCACAGCTAACGACGCTGCGGCTAGAAACACTTTCGGTAGAGTTGCAAACTCAGGATGCCCTTGCGGCGCGTCTCCAATCCAGTTCATTGCGACCGGCAAGATCGTCAGACCAATCAAGGTCACGACGACGCCACTCACGATGTCGGGAAACAGTTTGCGAATATGGCTCATGTAAAAAACTTGAGCTACCACCAAAAACGATCCGACAAATGCCGCCCCTAGCACTGCATCTAGCCCTTCAGTTTTACCGATCGCGATAATACTGCCAATAAAAGCAAAGCTTGAACCCCATAACGACTGGAAGCCGGATCCCGATTTGTTTAAAGCCAATACATTGAACGACCGTCACCACTCCAGATACAAGCAGCGAAGCACTGATCAGCGTGACAATATCTTGCGGTGGTAATTCAATCGCACTGCCCGCGATTAGCGGCACGGCGACAATCCCTCCTATTGACGCCAACATGTGTTGTATTGCGAGAAATAAGGTCACGCCATACGGTGGTTTTTCATCTAGTTCATAGAGGAGTTCCATACTGCTTCCTTTTTATTGGCTGTGCTCTACTTGTGGTTGAGGAATGTTGCAAAACTCTGTGGCGCGTTTGATGGCTTCTACGATTGGCTGATACCCGGTGCAGCGGCATAAGTTGCCTTCCAACGCATCTCGGATTTCGTCTTCCGTTGGGTTCGGATAGCGTTTAAGTAACGCCCAAGCACTGATAATCATGCCAGGGGTGCAGAAACCGCATTGTGTTCCTCCCGTAGTGAGAAACTCATCCATCAGAACCACGCCCAGCGGGTCCTTTCTTAACCCTTCAATGGTGACGATGTCACTGCCCTCGCATTGAACCGCCAGTGCCAGACAAGAACAAATCGGTTTACCATCTTTGATGACGGTGCACGCACCGCACTCGCCAACTGCACATCCCTCTTTCGTGCCTGTCAGAGACAATTGCTCTCTTAACATGTCGAGTAGCCGTGTATTACCCGTAACTTCGAGGTTATACACACCGCCATTCACCGTTAGCGATATTTGTTTTGTTTCTTTAACCATTGAAATGCACTCCTATGCTAACGACTGGCCATCTGACAGTTTGGTTTGGATTTCCGACATAAGTTCTCGGAACATATTTAGATAAACCGGCTGTTTGTACGCCGCTGACCAACGTCCACCAATTTCTGTTTTCGATAATGTCTGATAGCACGCTGATAGCACGGCCAATAACCTGCTCGTCTAACGTGGTTTCGCACAACACCTCTTCCACTTGATACAAGCGTCGTGGGTAGCTAAATAGCGCGCCATCAACAAGACGACACTCTTTGACTATGCCCTGTTCGACATTCATCAAACAGCTCAAGCTCAAACGCGTAATGTTCAAGGCGTTACGGCGTCCTAGTTGAACGTACTCGGTTAGCTCAAAGGGTTTATCTGGAATCGTAAGAATGATCTTAGTCAGTAGCTCATCTGGTTGAATGTCCGTGCGGTAACCGCCTTTAAGAAGCTCAGCAATAGGTAAACGTCTCACTTGTTTTTCAGACGCTAGCTCAATTTCTGCCTTGTAAGCGATCAACGGAGGAATTGAGTCGGCACAAGGCGCTGCATTGGCAATGTTGCCACCTAACGTCGCACGGTT
>ASHK01000911.1 GCA_000695745.1 Vibrio madracius
ACTGTTACCTACAGCGTCTAGATGGCCCTGTAATGGGTAACGGTAAGATCATTCAAGAGCTTGAAGGTCTATTCAAAGGTGCAGGTTGGAATGTAGTTAAAGTTATCTGGGGTAACAACTGGGATGCACTACTAGCGAAAGATACGACTGGTAAGCTACTACAGCTTATGAACGAAACTATCGATGGCGACTACCAAACGTTCAAATCTAAAGATGGCGCATACGTACGTGAGCACTTCTTTGGTAAGTACCCTGAGACTGCTGCACTAGTTGCAGACATGACGGACGACCAAATCTTCGAATTGAAGCGTGGTGGTCACGATTCTTCTAAGCTGTTTGCTGCATTTAACAATGCAAAAGAAACCAGCGGCAAGCCAACGGTAATCTTAGCTAAGACGGTTAAAGGTTACGGCATGGGTGAAGCGGCTGAAGGTAAGAACATCGCTCACGGTGTTAAGAAGATGGACATGACTCACGTACAATACCTACGTGATCGTCTAGGTCTACAAGACCTTCTTTCTGATGAGAAAGTCGCTGAGCTTCCTTACCTAAAATTGGAAGAAGGCAGTGCTGAGTACGAATACCTACATGCTCGCCGTAAAGCATTGAAAGGTTACACGCCACAGCGTCTACCTAAGTTCACACAAGAGTTCAAAGTACCTGAGCTAGAAGAGTTTGCTCCTCTACTGGGCGCTCAGAAGCGTGAAATCTCAACGACTATGGCTTACGTACGTACGTTGAACATCCTGCTTAAAGACAAGAACATCGGTAAGAACATCGTTCCTATCATCTGTGATGAAGCGCGTACGTTCGGTATGGAAGGTCTATTCCGTCAAGTGGGTATCTACAACCCAGACGGTCAAGAATATACACCTGAAGATAAAGGCATCGTTTCTTACTACAAAGAAGCGACATCAGGCCAAGTTCTTCAAGAAGGTATCAACGAACTAGGTTCAATGGCATCTTGGGTTGCTGCTGCTACTTCTTACAGCACAAACGATCTGCCAATGATCCCGTTCTACATCTACTACTCAATGTTCGGTTTCCAACGTATTGGTGACATGGCATGGCTAGCAGGTGACCAACAAGCTCGTGGCTTCCTACTAGGCGCTACAGCAGGTCGTACAACACTGAACGGTGAAGGTCTACAGCACGAAGATGGTCACTCGCACATTCAAGCGAACACTATCCCGAACTGTATCTCTTACGACCCAACATTCGCGTACGAGCTAGCAGTAATCATGCAAGATGGTATCCGTCGTATGTACGGTCCTGAGCAAGAAAACATTTACTACTACCTAACAGTAATGAATGAAAACTACGCAATGCCAGCAATGCCAGAAGGCGCTGAAGAAGGCATCCGTAGAGGTATCTACAAGCTTGAGTCTCACGAAGGTGCTAAGGGTAAAGTTCAGCTAATGAGCTCTGGTACTATCATGAACGAAGTACGTAAAGCAGCGACTATCCTAAGCGAAGAGTACGGCGTAGCATCTGACGTGTTCTCTGTCACTTCATTCAACGAGCTAACTCGTGATGGTCAAAATGCAGAGCGTTACAACATGCTTCACCCAGAAGCTGAAGCGAAAAGTGCCTTACATCACTACTGTTCTTGGTAACGAACCAGCAATCGCTGCGACGGATTACATGAAGAACTACGCTGAGCAAGTACGTGCATTCATGCCAACTGAGTCTTACAAAGTTCTTGGTACTGACGGCTTCGGTCGCTCAGACAGCCGTGAGAACCTACGTCGTCACTTCGAAGTTAATGCAGGCTACGTGGTAGTTGCAGCACTAACTGAACTAGCGAAACGTGGTGATGTTGAGAAGTCTGTTGTTTCTGAAGCAATTGCTAAGTTCAACATCGACACTGAAAAAACAAACCCACTTTACGCTTAATATAGCGCTTAACTAGAAGGTAAATAAGCAATGGCAATCGAAATTAATGTACCTGACATCGGTGCGGATGAGGTTGAAGTTACTGAGATTCTTGTAAGCGTTGGCGACAAGGTTGAAGAAGAGCAGTCTCTAATCACTGTTGAAGGCGACAAAGCTTCTATGGAAGTTCCAGCGTCTCAAGCAGGTATCGTTAAAGAAATCAAAGTAGCGGAAGGCGATTCTGTTACTACTGGTTCTCTTATCATGATTTTCGAAGCTGAGGCGGCCGGCGCTCCGGGTGCAGCAGCTGCTGCACCTGCTCCTGCG
>ASHK01000912.1 GCA_000695745.1 Vibrio madracius
TTTACGGTCACCACTGTCACTGAATCAGGCAATTCAGGCAGTGCGTGTCCAGATTGTATATAAACAACCGGTGTAACCCGCTCTTTGTACTTTCCTAGCGCTAAATACGTTTGCCCCATAACGTATAAGCGATTTAAGCATGCATCATCACATTTAGTGGGTAGCACAAAGCCAAGCTGCCAGCTGTCCCTTTGAAGGGGATTGACTATCCCTAGTGACTCAAATGTCACTCGAGGCTCCACCAACTGACCATGATTGGTCACTCCTGACTCATACCAATGATTACTAAGAATGGCTTTTGCGACGATAAACGGCAGCGCAAAAAAGACAATTAACGCCAGTAACTTCAGTCGCCCTCTCAGTACGGCTTTGGGCTTTAATAACGGTGTCGTCCCTGTGCTCATAAGCGCTCCTAATCTCTTGTTTAATGAGTTTTTCTGGCCCAACGGTATGCGGCAATGCCCACGACTAACGCAAAAACCAAGGACATAGCAAACCATTGAAATGCATAAGCGTAGTGTTTAGCGGAGTTCATAGACAGTGGCTTCCATGGATGATCGTAAGGCGTGGTTGAGTCGATAGGTTGTATGACCCATGGTTGTAAAGGCTTGCCAATGTGTTCTGCTAATGTTTCCAGATTTAAGTTCTGAATCCGCCATGTCGTTGTGGCTGAAGAGGAAAAATCTTCAGGGTAGAGTTTGTTGCTTAAAGGGCTAGTCATCTTTCGATATAGACGCCCTGTCATCATCACAGGATGGGTTAACAGCTCAACAACAGGCAATGAGTGCCTTTGCACCATCCCTTTAACAAATCCAAGTTCCACGAGCCAAAAGCGAGCTTGATTATCCGCACTAAGCTGATAAACCAAATACCCTACTTGTCCATCAACGGTTTGGTTATCGAGATAGATAAGTTGAGGCAGAGGAGCAACCTCTGCAAACACGGGTACGCCGATCCAGCGAAAATAGTCATCACTTAGCTGGGGTGCGTATGCAAAGCGAACAGAACTTAATGAAATGGGTGATTGCTCACTTCGCTGGGCCAACATAGATTCTAGCTGCGATTTTTCGTTACCTCGCTGTTGCTGCCAAAAGCCAGTTTGACCAAAGTTGAAAACACAACCACAGTTAATACTATGCCGATCCAGAACTTCATCGATTTAAACCAGATCATGCGAGGCGCCTCAATGTCAGCCACACTATTGTTTAAGATTGTTTTAGTACTGCTATTACTTTTCATCATCTTTAACTTAGCGCTTGCCCTCATAAGAATGGTGCGAGACGACCCTAATTCTGGAAAACCCATGAGTCACTATCTGGGTCGCCGTGTGTTGTTTTCTGCGATTGTTGTTATTCTTTTGATTATTGCGCTGCAAAGTGGATTCCTTGCTCCTAACCCTCGTCCCTACTGATACAAAACCAGATACTGCTGACTAAAGCACATAAACGAAGACAAACAAGCAGAGCCAAACCACATCAACAAAGTGCCAGTACCAACTGCCTGCTTGAAACGCGAAATGGTCTTTAGGTGTAAAATGGTCTTTGGCGATTCGAAACAGGAGTACTATCAGAAAGATGGTACCTAGCACCACATGTAGGCCATGAAACCCGGTTAACATGAAGAATGTGTTTCCATATATCCCAGACTGTAAAGTAAGCCCCAAATCCCGGTACGCATGTGAGTACTCAACGGCTTGGTAGTAGAGGAAAAATCCGGCCAGAACAATAGTAATTTCGAGCCACACGATAAGCGCTGTTCGCTTATTCTTTTCTAGGCTAACGTGAGCCATGTGTAACGTAATCGAAGAGAGCAGTAGTATGATCGTGTTCTGCAAAGGTAAACCTTGCCAAGGCATTGCCTCGGTTGTCTCACCCGCAGGGGTCGTAGTGAGTGGCCATATCGCTTCGAATCCTGGCCACAGAACTTCATGAGTCATCACATTGTTGTCGGCGCCTCCCAACCAAGGGACAGCAATCATCCGCGCATAAAATAACGCGCCAAAAAAGGCACCAAAGAACATCACTTCAGAAAAAATGAACCAGCTCATACCTTGACGAAATGAACGCGTAATCTGGTCTGAGTACAAGCCTTGCAGTGATTCACTGACAACATTGCTAAACCACCCTGACAACATGTACAAAAGCACCACAAAGCCCAGCGCGAGAGTAACGTTGCCGATGACACTCCCAGCTCCACCCGTATCTAAATGTTGAACTGTGAGTCCCGCACCGACTGCTACTAAAAACAACGCGACAGCTCCCACAATGGCCAGCTGCTCTGAGCTGGAACGTAATAAGATTGAGGTTTACTCATAGCTTAACTCCCTGTTAAGTGCGCTCTTGCTACCCTTACTGCGTTCAACGGCATCCTGCACGCTTGCATTATTTGTGATGTTGTAGAGTGTGTACGACAAAGTCAGTGTGTGAATCGACTCGGGGATATCGGGTTCAATATAGAAAATTAACGGCATTTCCGTTTCGCTCTGACCGTCAAGCGGCTGATGATTAAAGCAAAAACACTCAATCTTATTGAAGTAGGCAGCACCCGTCCCCGGAGACACCGACGGTACTGCTTGCCCAATTAGAGGCTGTGACGAATTATTCTTCGCCAGATAGGCCGTTTGAATCACCTCTCCGGGGTGTACGTCAAGAAAGACGGTTTCAGGCTCAAATCCCCATGGCATATCAGGGTTGATATGCGCCATAAACTCAACGCGAACAGTGCGTGAAATATCGGCCCTCATTCCAACAGGTTGCACCGCCGATACGGTATTGGTTTTACCATTGATACCTAACGCTTCAC
>ASHK01000913.1 GCA_000695745.1 Vibrio madracius
GCCGTAACATTGATTTAGTGATCGAACGACTAGCAGCGCAAACCAACACAGATGTCCACGCTTGGTCGTACCTAAACGAATCAGCTGTGTATGAGAATACAAAGACGGGAATGCGCGTTTATCGTCACGAGGTATCAAAGCGTGCTGCATAATAATCTATCAATTCTAAATCAATCAGGGTGGGCGGTGTCGTCCACCTTAGATCAGCCCTAATCTTCCCCAAGCCTCAACCTAACTGCGAAAAAACAAAAAAGCGCCACGTAAACGCAGCGCCCTCACCTCATGTTTTTTTTATCGGTTAGCTTTCGTTGCACTATCCATCCACACCGCGAGCAGCAAAATTCCACCTTTGACTACATACTGCCAAAACGTCGGTACATCCATCATGCTCATTCCATTGTCGAGTGAAGCCATGATAAAAGCACCAATAACCGCGCCAATAACGGTTCCAACACCACCAGCCATACTTGTTCCACCAATCACACAAGCCGCAATTGCATCGAGTTCAGCAATGTTGCCAGCAGAAGGAGACCCAGCTCCAAGTCGGCTTGATAGAATTAACGCAGCAATCGCCACGAGCAATCCATTCATTGCGTACACGGACAGCTTAGTTCGCTCGACATTGATGCCAGACAATCGACTTGCTTCCAAGTTACCGCCAATGGCATAGATTCGACGACCAAACTGAGTTTTGGCTGCAATGAAAGTGCCTGCAATAAGTAATGTCGCTAGCAATAACACCGGCGTTGGTACGCCACGATAGTCATTAAGAATGAAAATAATCGCCAACACGGCAACACCGATAGCGGCGTGTTTGGTTAAGTTTGCACTTGCTGAAGGAATCGGTAATCCATATTGTTTTCGCGTTACACGACGTTTCTGCTGCCAGGCAAAATACATCGCGAGTCCGCCCAGCCCAATCATCATGCCTAACATATTTGGCAAATAGCTTTGACCGATGATTCCCATTTCCTGTGACGTCGGTGCGACGGTGGTTCCATCCGTAATACCGATAAGGATTCCTCGAAACGCGAGCATGCCAGCGAGAGTAACAATGAAAGATGGAACTTTACGATATGCGACCCACCAGCCATTCCAAAGACCGAGCAAGAACCCAGCGCCTAATGTCAAAACAATGGTCAATGGCAAAGGTAGACCAAACCATACATCCAAAATCGCTGCTGCGCCGCCTAATAGCCCCATCATAGAGCCCACAGAGAGATCGATTTCCCCACTGATGATGACAAACACCATACCTATTGCCAAAATCCCAGTGATGGCAGTTTGTCTAAACAAATTAGAGATATTTCTCGGTGATAGATAAGCCCAATCAGTCATAATGCTGAAGAACAACATAATGATAATGATGGCAGCAGCCATAACAATGAGCTGCAATTTAGCCCTGTTAGTTTGTCTTTTAAAGATGTTTTTGCTGTGTTTGATGTTGCTGTTTTTATTGTTTCCATCGCGTTATACCGCCTCTGTCACTTTTTCAGAAAGAGCACAGTCCATGATGAGCTCTTGAGTCAGGTTGTTATTAATTAGATCGCCCTTTATTTCGCCCTCATGCATGACCAAAACCCGATCACTAATTCCCAGTACTTCTGGCAGCTCAGAAGAAACCATAATGACGCTGATACCCTGTTTTACGAGTGTAAAAATGAGTTTATAGATCTCGTACTTAGCACCGACATCGATGCCACGAGTCGGCTCATCAAGTATCAGAATCTTTGGACTCACGAGGAGAAATCTTGCGAGGATGGCTTTTTGTTGGTTACCGCCTGACAAGCTCCGTATAGGCAGTTCAGAGTCGGAGGTTTTCACCGTAAGGGAACGAATGGAGTCTTCAATGGTAGATGCCTCCTTTATATCATCTAACACACCAGCGCGAGCGAACCCTTCGAGTCCCGCTAATGTAATGTTCTGCCCTACTCCCATAATTGGCACAATGCCGTGACGTTTACGGTCTTCTGGTACCATTGCGATTCCAGAATGCAATGCGTCTTGGCTACTGTTGATTGACAGCTTCTCGCCGTCTAGGTAGATATCGCCTTGGTGCTTGCCTTGATAGCAGCCGTAAATGCACTCCATTAGTTCAGTACGACCTGCTCCCACCAATCCCGATATACCAAGGATTTCGCCTTTGCGAAGAGCAAAGCTCGCGTTCTTCACTTTTGCGACAGAGCGGTTCGCTTTATCCCATGCAGACACGTTCTCAACCAGTAATACGACATCTCCAATCTCATGTTCCTCTCTAGGAAACAGTTGCTTCATCTCCCTACCCACCATCATGGTGATAATGTCATCGGTGGTCATTGAAGAAGCGGCTCTGGTGCCGATGTGGCAACCATCTCGTATCACACAAATATGGTCAGAGATCGCCTTCACTTCATTGAGCTTATGGGAGATATAGATACAGCTGACTCCCTCATTTTTTAAGCCTTGTACCAAGTCCAGTAGGATCTCAGTTTCCGACTCAGTAAGAGGCGCAGTGGGCTCATCTAATACTAAGAGTTTGGCTTCTTTCGATAGTGCCTTTGCGATTTCAATCAATTGCTGCTGACCCACTCCGAGATCCCCAACCTTCGTTTCTGGCGAGACATTCAGCTTGACCTTCTCAAGCAGTTTCTCTGACTCGGCATGCATTTTGTCGAAATCTAGAACACCAAATGTTTCGATCTCTTTTCCCAAAAATAAGTTTTCAAGAACAGATAACTCTTTCACTAGGGTCAACTCTTGGTGAATAATCGCAATCCCGAGTGTTTCTGAATCTGAGATACCCTTTGCAACCAGAGGTTTTCCTTGGAATAGAATTTCGCCTTCAAACTCGCCTGAGGGATAGATTCCGCACAACACTTTCATCAAGGTTGATTTGCCTGAGCCGTTCTCTCCACACAAAGAAAGTATTTCACCTTTTTCAAGAGATATACTCACTCCATCAAGCGCTTTTACTTTTCCAAAACGCTTCACAATACCTTTCATTTCCAATAGCGGAACCATACTTCACTCCCTTTAATCAAAGACTGATAACGTGAGCCCGAAGGGCTCACGCGAACGACTTAGAATCTATTGGTAGATGTCTTTTTCTGCGTGGAACTTGTCAGCAACAAGCGTTTGTTTAATATTGGATTTATTCAC
>ASHK01000914.1 GCA_000695745.1 Vibrio madracius
GCCTGTCTAAAGAGAGTTGGTTTTTCGCACTGTAGTTAGTGAAAGCGAGTCCGACGGTATACGCTAATGGAAAAAGGATAAAAAGAATCATCCCCGCAATACCTGGATAGATATAACGGTGCGCGTAAGTTTCTTACTGCCGAAAATATAAAGTGCCAGAGCGGTTAAGATCACAGTAAGCATTGCAAAGGCAAGCTCACCGCGTGAATACATAAGAATGGTCGCGTAACCGTTCACTAGACCTACTGAGCCAAGAAGTCCCCACTTAATGAATACTTTCTTGCTACCTGGAACTGTAGCGGTTGCTGCTGACATGGCATCTGTACCTTGAACTGACTGCATAAAAGGACCTGCTAGCGATAATACAAAATAGAAATGAAGGAGGGGTCGCCCCCTCCTTAAAAGGGTAGTGCTAATGTTATTGTTACTTCGTCATTTGGTTTTCTGCGTCGGTTAGCGCAGCATCAACAGTTTGACGTCCATCAACCACGTTGATGATTGCGTTTTTAGCCGATGCCCAGAACGCGCTCATTTGTGGAATGTTTGGCATGATTTCACCGTTCATCGCATTATCCATAGTGGCAGCAATGCGCTCATCAGTACCAAGTTCTTCTTGGAATGAAGTCAGTGCCACAGCACCAAGTGTTTATCGTTATTTACTTCACGTAAACCGTCGTTGGTTAGTAGATAGTTTTCTAGGAACTCAACAGCTAGGTCACGGTTAGGTGACGCTGTGCTGATACCCGCGGTTAGAACACCAACGAAAGGCTTAGAAGCTTGACCATTGAATTTAGGAAGCGTCGCAACACCGTAGTTGATACCTGACTTCTCAATGTTTGCCCAAGCCCAAGGACCGTTAATCGTCATCGCAGTCTTACCTTGGTTAAATGCCGACTCTGATACAGAGTAATCCATATCTGCCGAGATAACGCCTTTATCCACGAGACCTTTGACGAACGATAGTGACTCTTTCACACCTTCTTTCGCAATACCTGCATCTTTAACGTCGTAAGAGCCACCGTTATATTTGAATGCGTATCCGCCATCTGCAGCCATTAGTGGCCAAGTGAAGTACGGTTCTTTTAGGTTCCACATGATTGCTGTCTTGCCTTCTTTAGCAAGTTTTGCATTTAATGCTTCCATCTCTTCCCATGTTTTAGGTGGGTTAGGAACTAGGTCTTTGTTATAAATAAGAGAAAGGGATTCAACCGCAACTGGATAACCGATGATTTTGCCATCGTACTTTACTGCATCCCATGCAAAATCAATGATGCCATCTTTAACTTCTTTCGAAGGTTTGATTTCAGCA
>ASHK01000915.1 GCA_000695745.1 Vibrio madracius
AGAGAAACACCATCGATCATAACCATGATACTACGACCACGTAGATTCTGACCTGAGTGCGTTCGACCACCACTACTTACGTCTAAGGAAGGGACTGTCGCAGCTAGAATCTCATCAAGACTTTTACCACCGCGATATTGTTCTTCGATCTCCTCTGATCCCACATACCAAACTGTTCCCGGGATCTCACTGATGCTTTTTGGTGTGCGACTTGCCACCACCACTAATTTTTCATCAGTCGCTGTTTGAGCGGTTGGCGAGTCCGTTTTTGCCAAAGCTGATGCCGAGACCGTCAATCCTGAAACCATCATTGTTAATAAGATTGTGTTGAGGGGAAATTTCCTTGAGCTGACTTTCATTTTCTAACTCTTATATTCTAGGTTATTAACTCTAATTATTGGACATGCTACCTGCTGTAGCACGTCCATCCATAAGCAAATCGAATAATAAATGATAATTATTGTTATTACCATTATTAATTTGTCAGGTTATGCAACTATTAGAGAGTAATGACCAAATGAATTAATTAACTATTTTATCAATATTAAATTGGTTAGATTTCGCTATTGAAAGATCATCTTCTCGAGTAGGAGGTAGGCCGCCCCAATTTATTAGTCCTACCTTTGATTCAATATCAAAAGTTCTTTGTTTCGTGACCTGATTTATTATTTTTGCCGCACGCCATGCAGCTAAACTTAATTGCGGCTCGGCAATACCATGAGAATGTAATCCTGCATTGACGACAAACACATTTCCCGATTCATCTTCAGCTTTCTTCTCAATCGAAAAATGGTGAGTTAATTGCATTTGCTTGTATTCATCGCGTTCGAATTTGCATTCTAAATTCTTTGCACAAGACGGCAATTGTCCTTGGTAGCCCGTAGCAAGAATGACAATATCAGTTTGATCCTGCTCTTGCTGCTGCGTCATTGCATTGTCATATTGAAGTGCTATTTGATTGGAAGACTCAGCGACGGCAACTAACGTACGATGGGGAAGTAATTGTACCCAAGGCTGCTCGTTCATTACATCAAATCGCTGATAAAGCTCTTGGTATATTTCCAACAAACACTTCTGCGTAATGCCATCAGACGTCAACTTTTGATGAGCGATCTCTCTTTGTTTGACCTTCTCAGTAAGGCCTACGAATGTTTCTACATAGTCAGGAGTAAAGTATTCGTTTGTAAAGGCGGCTTCATCTAAAGGCTGATAGTTCGCACGACGCGTCACCCAATTGAGTTTGCTTGGCTTACCCCACTGTTCTCGCAGCACGTTTAGGAAAATATCAGCCCCAGACTGGCCACCACCAATGATTGTCACATTCCGTCCGCTAAAGTTACGCTCCCTTAATCCTACTTCAGCAGCATGAAAAACATTGGCTCCTAGCGACGGTTTAGCGCACTCTGGAAAATAAGGTGCTTTCCCGGTGCCAAGACAAATATGTCGTGCTTTGTAAATCGCACTCTTGGTATGTATATGATACAAGCCATCAACTTCTTCGATATTGTCTACGGCACTGTCAAATAGCACATTTGGCATTTTGTTACTTGCCCAAGATAAATAGTCAGAGAATTCTTGCCGACTAATACAACTCTGTTCGGTACTTAGAAAACGATAGTATTTTTTATTCGAAACCAAATAATTAAGGAACGAATATTCACTCGTTGGACAAACGGCACTGACTAAGTCTTTTAAGTAGTGAGTTTGCATATTTGCGCCTTCAAGAAGCAAACCAGGATGCCAAGAAAATTCCGTCCTAGCTTCTAAGAATAGTGTTTTCAATGACGAAACTTCATTACTCAATGCAGCGATACTTAAATTAAAAGGCCTGCTCCGATGCCTATAAGATCATATATTTCCTGTTGTTTTTCATATGTCATTGTAATATTCCTTATCGCTCTGCAATATAAAGTGGGTTGTCCATGTAAAGATCCATATCCGGCAGCATTCGTTCGCTACTGGTATCGGTATCGTGTCTAAATTTGGATAGATTAAGCCCAAGTTTGAGAATGCGTGGTTTAAATAGGTCTAGAGTCTCGTAACGAGAGGTTAGCTCAGGGTGACGCGTTTGATATTGTCGAATGACCTTCGCTAATAGGGCATAGAACTCTAATTCTGTCAGGCCAATCTGCGTAAATGATGGTGACAAAAATCTAAGCACAGTCACAAAGTGGCCTGTTTGTAGATCATGGATAATGAGATTTTCGGGTAGACGTGTTGTTACTTGTTTTACGATATCGGGCAAAGCATCTAGTTCGGGGATATCGTTTTGCACCAAACGCATGTCACCCTGAAAGTCTTTAAGCAGAATACGAACTGGTATTCCCTCTTTGCATACCACCGTGACATTCTGGCCATGAGCAATCAGCGAGATTCCATACTTGACCAGTAGGTGGTAATAAGGAATAACCACTACTTCAAAAAGCTGCTCTAGCCACTTTTCCGAGCTTAGCCCCGATTGCTTAATCAGCGCTAGAACCATAGGCTGGCTTTCATAGTCTTTTTCAAACAACATCGCCATTAAATAGGCGTGCTCGTCTTCTTGAAGCTGGCTTTCTGCGGATTCACGCCAAATGACACCTAGTAGTTCGTGAAATCGGTAAGGGGCCTCTTTTAGCTTTGCGTAAGCACTGGATGCTAAATAAGCACTCGCAGGTTCTTCTAACGCTTGAGTGCCTAATCGCATCAACTCTGGGTCAGTTTCACATTTCAATTTTATCCAACTAGAAGCGTAGGGGCCCGCTTGAATATAACGACTGGGAATACCCCGATAACAGGAAGTATTCATAATCGTAAGCGGAAGTTTGATATCATAATCCCCCACTCTATTGGCAACACTCAAAGTCCGAATCGACAGCTGAGGTGACATCT
>ASHK01000916.1 GCA_000695745.1 Vibrio madracius
TTCCACATCGCGATCGTAGCTGTAGTGAGCGATCAAGGTATCGTAACCATTGAGGTTAGTTACATGCTCAACACCTTGCGCGAAGCTAGAAAATACTTGGTTTGACAACGATGGCAGTAGAATACCAATCGCTTTACTTGATGACTTCGACAGCATTGCAGGCGTCGATTATGAATATAGCCAAGTTCTTCAACCACTTGAGCGATTTTGTCGCGAGTTGCTTGGGCGACCGAATCCGGATTGCGCATGTAGCGACTTACCGTCATTTTAGTGATACCCACTCTATCAGCAATGTCTTGCAAAGTTGGGCGTGAACGTTTTACTTCCATAGTCATTCAACGAATTCTCAAGTAGTAGTGAATGTTACTGTAACATTTTGCAGTTAATGAACTAACCATTATCCACCCCTTAGGAAAGGGTGATTGGAGAATAACGATTTTTATATCAGATTCAAATAGATAAGTAGTAATATAAGACAGGGTGAACACTATTGGCAGAAAAAGAACGGCGAGTATAAACTCGCCGATATTGGGGTTTAACGGTACTCATCATCCAGATCAATGTCTAGACATCGAGTCTCAGACAAGGCTTTGTACCATTGTCCGGATTTTTTCACTCGACGATTACGATTGTTTTCCAGCTCGATCTCTACTAAACCGTAGCGGTTTTTAAAGGCATTCATCGGTGACACATTATCCGTGAACGCCCAAAGCATGTAACCTTTGCAATTGGCGCCGTCTTCGATCGCTCTTAATAAATGAAACAAATGTCGTGAGATAAAGTCGATGCGGTAGTCATCTTGAATCTGGCCATGTTCATCTTTGAACTGAGCTTCATTTTCAATACCCATACCATTTTCACTCAAGATCCACTCGATATTGCCGTACTCATGTTTAATGCGCATCGCCATATCGTAAACAATCGCCGGATCAATTTCCCAACCTCGTGAGAAGTTCATCTCTCTGCCTGGTAAATCAAAGCCGCTAAAGTACTTTTTCGGATGAAACGGCACATGTTTTGGCCATTCCGCTTCCGGTGCTTTCACTCTGTGTGGGTAGTAAAGATTCGCTCCAATAAAGTCCACTGTATTATGTTTGATGATCGCGAGATCTTCTTCCGTAGGTGCGAAGTCAATGCCATTGCCTTTCAATAACGTCAGCAACTCCGCCGGATATTCCCCTTTAATAGCCGGATCCAAAAATACGCGATTGTAGAACAAATCGTAGATTTCAGCCGCGCGCTTGTCGTGCACCGCACTAGAGCGTGGATAGGTCACTTCAGGATTTAGCACCACACCGATTTTTCCATCATAGCCGTGCTCACGGTAGGCTTTAACAATTTTCGCCGTCGCTAAGTTTTTGGCATGATTCCACACCATCCACTTATTAGTATCT
>ASHK01000917.1 GCA_000695745.1 Vibrio madracius
CCAAATGGCTTCACCTCATTACACGGCCATTGCAGACCATTACCACCTATCGACTGCCAACGAATACCATGATATTGCGGTGTGACATCGGCGATTTCCTCAGTAATATCCTGAACCGTTTGGTAAGCCCAATCACTGCCCATTGCATTGGCGATTTCTTGAATAATGCGCCAGTCTTCTTTCGCTTCACCCGGAGCTTGAACCGCAGGCACTAAGCGCTGAACTCGTCGCTCTGTATTAGTAAAGTGTCCAGCCTTCTCTGCAAACGAGTAAGACGGCAGAACCACATCCGCGAGTTGCGCGGTTTCCGTCAGGAAGATGTCCTGAACCACTAAGAAATCGAGCGACTTCAATCCATGAACCGCGTGCGCTTGGTCTGGATCACTAAGCACAGGGTTCTCGCCCATAACATACAACGCCTTAATATCACCATCACAGGCACCATCAATGATTTCCGTCAGCGTTTTACCTTTCTCTGTCGGTAAGGTCTCGCTATTCCAAGCCTTAGCAAATTTGGCCTGAACCTCTGGGTTAGTGACCTTCTGATAGCCCGGGTAATCGCTCGGTAGAGCCCCCATATCACATGAGCCTTGAACGTTTGATTGACCACGTAGAGGGTTAATACCGCCACCTTCAACCCCGACGTTGCCGCAAAGCATTTGTAGATTAGCTATCGAGCGCACGTTGTCGTGACCTGTCGTGTGCTGCGTGATTCCCATCGAGTAGAACACGGACGTGACTTTGGCCGTACCAATAAGCTCTGCCAATCGCTCGATATCGAACGCAGCCACACCAGTCACCAACGCAGCATTAGCCGGTGAGTAAGACTCTTTGCGAATCTCTTCGACCAAGTCGCTGTAACCTTCTGTACGCTCTTCGATATAGGCATCATCTTGCCAGCCATTTTTATCAATCACATGCATGATTGAGTTAAGCAACATAACGTCTGTGCCAGGACGATGACGAACATATAATTTGGCATGATCGACCATATCGATACGTTTTGGATCAGCAACAATCAAGGTTGCCCCATCCGCGACTGCTTGTTTGATATGAGAAGCAATGATTGGGTGAGCAGCACTGGTGTCTGAACCAATAATAAAGATAACGTCCGAGTGTTTGATACTTGGAATATCGTTGGTCATTGCGCCACTACCAAATGCGGCTTCCAAACCAGTTACTGTCGAGGAGTGACACAACCGCGCACAGTGGTCGATATTGTTGGTGCCAATTTCACGACGGAACAGTTTTTGGAATGCGTAGTTATCTTCGTTGGTGGTTTTTGCCGATGAGAACCCAGCCAAGCTGTCACTACCATACATCGACTTAATTTTACTCAGCTTATCAGCGACGTACTGCACGGTTTCATCCCAAGAAGCAGGTACCAATTCGCCTGCTTTTCTAATCAGTGGCGTAGAAAGTCGCTCTTCACTTTGAATGAAATCAAAGCCAAAGACGACCATTTCACACATAACATGCCTTGGTTTACTGGAGACGTTTTATCCCCTTTGACGTAACGAATTTTGTTGTTCGCCGCATCCACATACAGCTCAACACGACAACCTACCCCACAATAAGTACAGATAGTTTTCACCGGTGTCAGCATCTCGATTCGACCGTGAGATTTATCTCGCTTATCAGACAGCGCTCCCGTTGGGCACACCTGAACACACGCGCCACATTGAACGCAGTTGCTGTCACCCATCGTGGCACCATTAGGGAAAGAAGGACGATGTGACGTTTCTGAAAAGTTTAAAATACCGTGAACCGATTCGGTCTGACACGCATGAACGCAGGAGCCACAACTAATACACCGGTTTGCATCGAAAACAATAAACTCACTGGTTTTGTCCACTGGGAACATTTTGCGCTGGTTAATGTTTATCTCTCGATAATCCACTTTGTACTCGGTGGCGTAATCGCGAAGGTCACATTGAGTGTTTGCCTGGCAGCCGCATTCTAAACAGCGCGCAGCCTCAGCAATAGCCTTCTCATCCGACATACCCAGTTCAACTTCTTGATAAGTTGTTTGGCAGGCTTCTACCGACAGCTGCTCTGCTTTAGCTCGCGCTTTGGCTTTTTCTTGCAGATATTCTGTTTGGCGAACTTCGCTCAAACGCTCTGCTTTGTGACTATTAAACGCTCTAGGTTCAGGTTTAAAGTGACCTTGAAGAATATAACGCTCAATAGCATCGGCAGCCTTCTTGCCATCAGCGATAGCTTCAATGGCCGTCGCTGGTCCACGTCTGAAATCACCGATACTGTAGACATTGTAACCATGGTGCATCGAATCACCGT
>ASHK01000918.1 GCA_000695745.1 Vibrio madracius
TCACAGATATCTTTATTATTGTTTGTTGAAAACCAAAAAAAGAAATTATATTTCAAATCGAACTTTGAATATATAAGGAAAACAAGATGTCTATTACTAATAAAAGCACTGCCTGTCTGGATTTAGAAAAACAATATCATATTGACTTAGGCAAAGGGGATGTTGGTGAGTACGTATTACTTCCAGGTGACCCAGCACGAAGTGATATTGTTGCTAAATATTTAGATGACGCAGTTTTAGTTGGTAATAAACGAGAGCACCGCAGTTTTACAGGTTACTATAAAGGCGTAAAAGTCTCTGTAACCTCAACCGGAATGGGTTGTCCATCAACAGCTATTGCCGTTGAAGAACTTGCAATATTGGCGCAAAAAACTTCATTCGTATCGGTTCCAGTGCTGCCCTTGACCCAAAAATCAACGTTGGTGATCTCATCATCAACACTGCGGCTATGAAAAACGAAGGAACATCAAAATTTCATGTGCCTGACAACTTCCCAGCAGTAGCCGACATCGATCTATGCTACGAACTGATCCAAACCGCTAAAGAACTCACTGAAGGTAGTTCACTATCTGTTCACTACGGTGTTGGTGCGACTGACGACTCATTTTATGGTGAGACTCCAGAGTGGTTTGATAGCCTTGTAGGCTACGGTGTGATGAACGTCGAAATGGAAGCCTCTGCACTCTATACCGTTTGTCACAAGCGTAAGCTTCGTGCTTCTTGCATTTGCGCAGCGTCAATGAATCACGTTAACCAAGAGTTTGTCACTGACGAGAACAAAGCTCTGCTTTATCGTGGCTGGGAAGAAGAGATCAAAATTGTTCTAGAAACAATTTACAGAATGGAGCAAAAAAGACTACTAGCTGAATAATCAGCTATCTAATAAAAAGGCCACTCTGAATAAGCATAAAATCATGATTAAAAGGATGGAAAGACGCTAATGGCTCTTTCTGTCCTTTAATCAGTTATTTTCGACACCCAGAAATTAAATAGAACATGTCATTTATTATGAGCAAATCGTTCGCAGAAGTTGGTGTTATTTACAACCCTCACTATTTAATTCTAAAACTGTCACTACTCGTGTTACTCAGTTTCGCGAGTCATACCTAAAACGACACCTAAACTTTCAGCCATCCGAGTCTACACGCCTAGTGTGTGATGGCATCAACTGTTAACGACCAGTAACCAATTAGCATATGGGAATAATCAATATGAATAACCAACACGTTTATACTCAAAGAGCCATCAATTTAATTGATTTAACCTCTTTAAATAATACTGAATCCGACGAAGAAATCATCACGTTGTGCAGAAATGCAAAGACCGATTTTGGTCACACTGCGGCGATCTGCATTTATCCACGCTTTATCCCTTTAGCAAAAAAAWCCTTGCCGAACAAGGTACTCCTGACATTCGATCGCGACAGTGACTAATTTTCCACACGGCAATGATGATATTGAGATTGCGGTAAGTGAAACGAAAGCCGCCATTGCTTACGGTGCTGATGAAGTAGACGTAGTGTTTCCTTATCGTGCATTGATGTCGGGCAATGAAGAGATAGGGTTTGATCTTGTTAAACAATGTAAGGCTGCATGCGGTGAACGCACATTAAAGGTCATTATCGAAACAGGAGAGCTTAAAGAGGAGGAGTTAATCAAAAAGGCGTCGCAGATTTGTATTCTAGCCGGGGCTGACTTTATTAAAACCTCAACGGGTAAAGTTGCCGTTAACGCCACGCTTGATTATTCACGAATGATGTTAGAAGTTATCCGTGACATGGGTGTGATTCATAAAGTTGGATTTAAGCCCGCTGGTGGCGTGAAAACAGCCGAGGATGCTGCACAATACCTCGCGATGGCCGATGACATTCTCGGGGCGGATGCGGTCGTTAAGTCTACCTATCGTTTCGGTGCATCAAGTTTACTCGATAATCTATTGAGCCAAATGGGTGTGCATTCCAACACTGTCAGTAGCGACTATTAATCTGGTGTCCAAATGAAAAGAGCGATTATTTTAGTCCTTGACTCCTTAGGAATAGGAGCCGCAAAAGATGCGGACAAATTTGGCGACTTGGGTTCGAATACCTTAGGCAACATAGCTAAAGCCTGCGCACGCGGTCTAGGCGATAACGAGCAACGAAGCGGACACTTACAGTTACCCAACCTTAACCAATTAGGTTTAGGCAGAGCATGTGAGGCAGCTTCAGGCTACTACCCAGAAGGACTCGACTCATCCACCTCTCCTATTGCTTCTTATGGGTACGCTGGTGAACTATCGTCAGGAAAAGATAACAGCCCTCTGGCCATTGGGAAATTGCTGGGGTACCCGTTCTTTTTGATTGGGGTTATTTCTCCAATAAGGAAAATAGCTTTCCAACATCACTCACCGATCGGATCCTCGCCCGAGCTGGCCTTGATGGTTTTCTGGGGAATTGCCACTCTTCTGGCACTAAAATTTTGGACCAATTGGGTGTTGAGCACATGCAATCGGGCAAACCCATTTTCTATACGTCTGCGGATTCCGT
>ASHK01000919.1 GCA_000695745.1 Vibrio madracius
CTTTTTAAAGAGTTCTAAAGATTAGTACTGCTGATTTCTTAACGCGTCAATACGCTTTTCCAATGGAGGATGGCTCATCAGAAGCTCAGTCATTGAACGCTTACCGTTAATACCAAATGCCATCATCGACCCTTCTAAATGCGATTCTTGACTCATTTTCAATCTTTCTAGGGCGGCAATCATCTTTTGTTTACCAACAAGACTTGCAGCACCTGCGTCCGCGTGAAACTCACGATGACGGCTGTACCACATAGTGATAAAGCTTGCCAAGAAGCCAAACACTAGTTCGAGTACCATGGAAACACCAAAGTACACCATCATATTGGTGCCGCCTTCGCCTTCTTCACTATTGTTGTTCGAGGCAACAATATTGGCAATGAAACGAGATAAGAAGATAACGAGGTGTTCACCACACCTTGCATTAGCGTCATAGTGACCATATCACCGTTGGCAATGTGACTGACTTCATGAGCCAGTACAGCTTCTGCTTCATCTCGTGTCATGTTATGCAGTAAGCCCGTCGACACAGCCACTAGAGAGTCATCTCTTTTTGCACCAGTCGCAAAAGCGTTAATATCCGGAGAGTCGTAAATCGCTACCGTTGGCATGCCGATACCAGCTTGTTGCGATTGTCGTCCGACAGTTTCTAGTAACCAATGCTCTGTTTCATTACGAGGCTTTCGATCACCATTCCACCAACTGAACGCAAAGCCATTTTCTTTGACATCAGCAAAGAGATGAACGATCCGCCAAATCCAAATACCGCCGCCATGACGAGTAGACCAGACAAGCTGCCTGGTTGCATGCCAGTCACGGCATAGACAATGTTAAGTACAATACTTAACACCAGAACCACAGCAAGGTTAGTTGCTAGGAAGAGTAACACTCGCTTCATTCACATTTCTCCAAATTAAGAAGCTTGATTATCACGAAAATACCATTTTGCTTTTTGTTTTAGTCAAAGTTTCACGGCCTGAGTTTGAGATCCGTGTGGCATTTTTCGATTTCACTATATACATATAGTCTAAGATTTAAAAATCAAGGTTAAGCTTTAAATTGAAACAAACAGTTAATATCTTGATTACTTAATAAACTATAAACCCTGAAATAACAGAAAAGCCAGCAACCAGCCCAAAAGTGCAACAATAGGCATAATAAATATTGAACGAAGAGTTGATTGCGAAATAGCCATCAGCGTTAGACTTTGGTCGTATTGTGGGCACTACTTGTGCAAGTTAAAGTCCAATGAGATTGAACACTCCATGCCGAGAAGGAAAATACCATGGTAGAGAACAACAACTTTCAGATGGCAATTGATTTACTTTGCTGCCACTTAGGGATCAGCGAAGATGAAGCTCGAGAGCAACTAGGTATCCAAGACACGACTGAGTTAGATATTCACCTTATGGAAACTCAGTCTGCACTTATGGGACTGTCGGAAGATAAGTAATTTCCTACAATCGAGTCATCAAAAAGGGCTGTCTTAAGACAGCCCTTTGCGTTTATGCTTTTTCTAATACATCGAGTTTGATGTATTTTCCTAGGTCACGTTTTTTACAACCAGGAACATAAGGCACTTCCCCTAATTTAGGAGCGTCGATCTTATTTTCAAGCAGTTCGATGATTTCAGCATAATGTTCAACGCCTGGGTTAACCCGGTTAGCTACCCAACCCACTAACTCAAGACCATCCGCTTTAATAGCTTCCGCAGTCAACATCGCATGGCTTAAACAGCCCAATTTAATGCCTACTACCAACACGACCGGTAATCGCTCTTGCTTTACCCACGTTGATAAACAATCGTCTTTCGAGATGGGTACACGCCAACCTCCCGCACCTTCTACTAGTACAAAGTCGCTATTTTCCTTGTGTCGTTGCAAGGTCGCAGAAAGTTTGTCGTAATCAATCACTTCATTGTCAGCTATCGCGGCAATGTGCGGTGACGCCGGCAATGACAACGCGTAAGGATTTACCAAGTCATAATCAACGTCTTGATTCGCTGCAGCTTGGAGATGTAATGCATCTGAATTTCTCAGACCGTGTTCTGTTATTTCGCATCCTGCCGCGACAGGTTTATACCCTATCGTTGATTTTCCTTGTGCACCTACAGCACTTAATATCGCTTTTGATACAACGGTTTTCCCAACTTCAGTATCCGTACCGGCAATAAATAGTGCTTTCATCATAATGCAACTGACCCCAAACAAATTTGATAACTCGCAGGTAGCAACCCATCTTGGTTTGCGTATTTTTGATATTCCCTTTCAAGAGCTCTTAGCGCCTGTTTACCAGTAAAGCCTTTAGAGCGACCTTCTACGTGATTGGCTCCTATGCCTTTCAAGTCCTTCATCAAACCAAGTGCGGTGCGATACCACATAACCATTTCCGGCAAGTCTAGTTGATGGTTACGACATCCAGATTGCGCTAACGCAATTTTTACCTGATTCAGCGTAGTAAAGTCGTTTACATGTTGATATGCATCAATTTTACTCCACGACCTCTTCAGTTCTTTAAGGGAACCATCAATAAGAGAAGAGAACAGCACCGTACCGCCTGCTTTGGTCACACGCTTCATCTCTCTTAGCGGTATCGACAAATCTGCACACCACTGTAATGCTAAGCTTGAAACAACATAGTCAAATTCATTCGATGTAAAAGGAAGCTGCTCAGCATCTGCCAATTGATAGGTTACTTTTTCACTGCCACATCGACGCTGAGCCATTTCCAACATCTCGCCAGAAAGGTCAACACAGACCACGTCAGCGCCTCTAAGCAGCAGTTGCTGAGCGCAGTAACCCGTTCCGCAACCAAGATCGAGTACTTTGGACTTAGACAAGTTCTTGGGCAATTTATCCAGTAATTGGTCCGCTACTTTTCGTTGCAGCTCTGCATGCTGATCATAACGCTGCGCCGCACGTCCAAATGCTGCAGAAATGGCCTCTTTATTTGCCAGTGGCACGGGCAAGTGGGCTAACACTTCGGTCATTTAGCCTTCCTCCGAAAAACGTTTTAATTGGTTGGCAAGCATGAGCACATCTTGATGATGGTGTGACGCAGATAGGGTAATACGCAGCCTAGCACTCTCCTTTGGTACCGTCGGAGGACGAATGGCGGTAGTCCACACCCCTTGTTTTCTTAATGACGAACAGAGCGTCAAAGTGCGCGTGGCGTCACCAATAATCCACGGTTTAATGGGCGTAGTCGTGGAGACATACTCCGTGCATCGGCTTAGCAACTCATCAAATTCGGCAGACAATTCCAACAATTTTTCTCTACGCCAATGCTGTGTTTGAATCATTGTTAGTGCGTGTGACAACGCGCAAGCATGCGCTGCGGAAAACGCCGTTGAATAAATATAGTGACGAGCAAATTGGGTTAGATATTGGCCCATTTCTTCTGAGCAAAGTATCGCTGCGCCATTAAGACCAAACGCTTTGCCAAACGTCACGACTAATAAGTCTGGCTTGAGCTCACTGATCCCACAGGCTCCCAATCCATTGTCGCCAATG
>ASHK01000920.1 GCA_000695745.1 Vibrio madracius
ATCGCCACATCAACAGGTAAAGTGATGCCGCCAATGCCTAACTTCATCACATCCATCGCTTGCTGTACATTCTTGAAGCTCGCAGCAAGGATTTTTGTTGAAAGCCCATGCTTTTCGATCAGCAGTTGAAGATCGCGAACCACTGCGACACCATCTCCGTTCATAGCATCAATACGGTTAACGTAAGGTGCAAGGTAATCAGCACCACACAAAGCGGCCATAAACCCTTGCTGTGCGGTATAGATCGCCGTAGCAAGGACTTGAATCCCCTCTTGTTTCATTAACTTAATAGCTGCTAACCCTTCTTCAGTTGTGGGAACTTTTACCACCATATCGTAAGGAAGCTCGTTCAGTTTTTTTGCTTCATTTGAGCATGCTCTCTGCGTCTTTACTCACTACTTGGGCAAAGAAGCGAGCATCTTTTCCTAACAAATTCGACATATAAGTGAGGGTCGCTTTCAACCCAACACCTGAGTTGGCAAGGATAGTTGGATTCGTTGTAATTCCAGTTAATGGAAAACAATGATGAAAACGTGCCGTTTCGGTGATATCCGCTGTATCTAAGTAGAGTTCAATCATTTCTATTCTCAAACCTTTATTTGAACATTATCAAGTTACCAACAATATAGATCTTGCCAATTAGTCTGATCTTGATTTTGATCAAGACAATCTTCATATGAAGAGTTATGGTTTCATTTAATGAAAGTTATTTAATTTCTTTAAATGAAAGATTGGATGATACATGTATTTTAATATCCAAAGATTCTCTACTCATGATGGCGACGGCATTCGCAGTCTATTATTTCTCAAAGGATGCAGCTTGGCCTGCCCCTGGTGTCAGAACCCAGAAAGTCGCAGTGCTAAACACTCTTTGCTATTTGATCAGCGCAGCTGCTTGAATGACTGTCATCGCTGCTCGGACACTTGCCCTTCAATTGAAGCTACACCAGAAGGTATCAAGATACATAGAGATACCCTTGATGATTCACAAATCATTGCATTGCGAAACGTGTGCCCGACGCAAGCGTTGACTGTGTGTGGCGCAGAGGCTCAACAAAAAATGCTGTTCGATACCTTAATGAAGGATAAGCCGTTTTATGATCAAAGTAGTGGCGGGGTAACTTTCTCTGGTGGTGAACCATTAATGCAGTCGGATTTAGTGGCGTCCTTAGCCAAGCAGCTCCAAGCAGAAGGTGTAAATACAGCTGTAGAAACGTGTATGCATGTACCGTGGAAAAACATTGAACAAGCAGCGCCCTATATTGATTGCTGGCTAACC
>ASHK01000921.1 GCA_000695745.1 Vibrio madracius
TACTTAAATTATGCTCAGAAAGTAAAAAGCCCCGCTATGAAAGCGAGGCTTTTGAAARTGGTCGGTGAAGAGGGATTCGATGGGACTGGCCATCCAGCCCCTGACCCGCATGGGTTCTTCTTCACTACTTAAATTATGCTCAGAAAGTAAAAAGCCCCGCTATGAAAGCGAGGCTTTTTGAAAGTGGTCGGTGAAGAGGGATTCGAACCCCCGACCCTCTGGTCCCAAACCAGATGCGCTACCAAGCTGCGCTATTCACCGAGATTGTTGTTTTGAGTTTTGCTCAACAACGGATGCGTATATTAATGATTAATTCTTTCGAAGCAAGGCTTTTGTGACAACTTTCTTTGCTTTTGCGTTCGTTTGCTCATCATATCGCCACAAGCACACAAAATGTGACCAAATACACACGCTGACGCACAGCTTTTTAACACTCAAAGTACAATTGATCCAGATCAGTGTTCAATTTGACACCAACCGTTAACTTAATCCCTGTCATCAATACTTTGGAGGAAACATGGACTTTTGGCTTGATCTCCTATTTGGTAATGCAGTGGCTTATCTTCAATGCTAGTTATCTTTGCAGCGCTGGGCTTAATGCTGTTTTACGGTGGTTTCTTCATCTACAAAGTAATGAATGACAAATCTCCTCACTAGAATCGCTTAGCTTCTATTTTGAATAGAAAACCGCTATGCACCGGAGTGGATCGCCTGTTCACTCCGGTTTTTTATTGCTCTCACCTCTGGCTCATATTCGTATATACTTCTGTTAAATTGGCTTATCCGAGATGAAGTTATGTCTCAAGACGATGATCTAGATCTATTCCAACAAATGATGGGCGATGTAAAGCCTATTCACAGTGACACCGTTGAACTCAAAAAGACCCACCAAGTATCTGACGCCCATTTGGCAAAGCGAGAAGCGGCGCTTTGGCTATCTGAGCAAGATCCTGAATACCTGTCTATTGATTACGCTCCGATGATCAAGCCAGACGACTTAATTGAGTTTAAACGTGACGGCATGCAGGAGGGTGTTTATCGCAAACTGAGGTTGGGTAAATATCCGCTACAAGCAAAACTCGACTTACATCGAAGAACGCTTAAAGAAGCACGTGACGAAGTGGTGAAGTTTCTGCAACAGTGTATGCGTATGGACATCCGCACTGTGCTCATCGTGCATGGGCGTGGTGAACGCTCCAACCCACCAGCATTAATGAAGAGTTATCTCGCACATTGGCTGACTCAAATAAAAGATGTCCAGTGCGCCCACAGTGCACAGCGATTCCATGGTGGAAGCGGCGCGGTCTACGTTATGCTCAGAAAGAGCCAAGAAAAGAAGCTCGAGAATCGAGAGCGTCATCAAAAACGTACGAGTTAAGTGACTTACCGCTCAGTTGAGTATAAAATACGCGACCTTAATTTTATGTCTGAACAATATAGAGTGAATACTGCGCATGCCTAACGCTGCTGAAGGAAAACGCCTCAACAAATACATTAGTGAAACTGGCTTTTGTTCTCGTCGAGAAGCTGACAAGCTGATAGAACAACAACGCGTCACTATTAACGGCAAAATTCCTGAGATGGGAACCAAAGTGTTGTCGGGAGACAATGTTGAAATCGACGGTAAA
>ASHK01000922.1 GCA_000695745.1 Vibrio madracius
ACTACAAAAACTTCATTATCGCCCTAAAGAGCACTACGATTTAGCCAATCTAAAAACGCTATGCTCAACAGGCTCCGTACTTTACCCACAGCAGTTTGACTATGTCTACGATGCCATAAAGTCAGACCTTCATTTAGCCTCCATCTCGGGTGGCACAGACATATGCGGCTGTTTCGTTCTGGGTAACCCACTCTCCCCTGTGTTTAAGGGAGAATGTCAAGCTCCGGGCTGGGGCTTGATGTTCAAGTATTCAACGAGCAAGGAAAACCTGTGATGGAGGAGCGCGGTGAGTTGGTTTGCATTAATAGCTTCCCCAATCAACCTGTCGGATTTTGGAATGATTCAGGCAAGCGCTATCATGACGCGTATTGGAGCACATTTTTCGGTGTTTGGAATCACGGTGATGATGTAAAGCAGAGCCACACAGGCGGTTTGACGTTCTTTGGACGTAGTGACGCCACGCTTAATCCTGGTGGCGTACGAATTGGTACGGCTGAAATCTATCAGCAGGTGAATCAACTTGAGCAAATTACCGACTCGATCGCCGTTGGAAGAAACCAAGGTGGTAGTGAAACAGTTGTGCTGTTTGTGCAGCTCAAAGAGGCCGAAATATTGGACGACAACCTGAAACAGCAGATAAAACAACGTTTAAAAACACATTGTTCCCCTCGTCATGTTCCATCTGAAATTTACGCTATTAGTGAAGTACACGCACAAAGTCGGGTAAGTTAGTGGAACTAGCGGTAAAACAAACCCTACATGGTCAAACTGTGAAAAACAAAGGGGCAATCGCCAATCCTTGGGTCTTAGATGAAGTCCAATCTCACACTCAAATCTAACCTGTTGTGCGCAGCCCATGGAGAATAAAAATTAACTGAATATGAATTGCCTTCTCATCAAAGGTTAAGCGCACCCACGTCATAATCCAATCATCAACAAACACCTAATGAACAAAGGGACTGGATTATGAAACCACTAAGCATTGTTATTATCACTCTGAACGAAGAGAAAAGAATCGCTCGTCTGCTCAGTGATTTGAGCTGTCAAACCAACCAAAACTTCGAAGTGATTGTCGTTGATTCCAACAGTGATGACCGCACTTGTGAAGTGGCCGAAAAATATCGTCCAGCCCTTCCTGAACTGACGGTTCACACCATGGAAACACGTGGCGTCAGCCTTGGCCGTAATACCGGCGCTAAGTTAGCCAAGCATGAACGGCTGCTGTTTCTTGATGCCGATGTCCGTTTAGACAAAAACTTTCTAGAGAATGCGATGACCAAGCTGGAGCAAGAGAAGCTGGAAGTTGCAGGTTATTTACATGGGTTCGCGTAAGCTTGCACCTGCCTACAAAGCCGGTTATGGACTCTTCAACGCTGGGTTATTTACCACACAGTTCTTTTTCCCAACTGCGGTTGGTGCGTGTATTTTCTCAACCAAACGTGCTCATGACGAAATCGGCGGGTTTGATGAGAGTATTGTGCTTTGCGAAGACTGCAACTACGTAAAAAAAGCCGCTAAGACATGGCGCTTTCGATTTTTGCCACTGAGTTTCCAGTTTGACCCACGTCGTCTTGAGCAAGATGGTTTCTTTAAGATGGGATTCACGTACTTAAAAGCCAATGTTCGCCGATTCTTCTTTGGTGAAATGCGTAACAACGAAATGGAATACAAATTCGGTCACTACCAGCAGCAGTAACCAATCACTCTTATCCCATCAAAACGACAACACTAAGGACGTAAGGAATCGTTATG
>ASHK01000923.1 GCA_000695745.1 Vibrio madracius
TTGATAGGGGTCTTTTTGATCGTCCAGATTTAACGCTTGTTAATGTTAGCGACTGATGTCACAAAAGTAGCGTTCGTGTAATAACCTCCTGATAATAAATACCTAAGTATTTAATCCCATAGCTGACAATAGTTATGGATTTAATCTATTGATTTAAATCGCTTTTAATTTTCTTTATCTCACTTCCTACGTATATCTACGTAATACCAAGGTCGGAAGGATCTAATTGATTCTTTTGTCACTGCGTGCTCTCCCGAATATCCGTTGTTCAAATTTGCATCCATAGTAATGGGGAATGTGAAACTTGGAGCTACGTAGTGGCTTCAACAGGGAACTTACTCAAGGAACTGAATAATGAGTCTTATCAAGAAATCAGTAACACGTGTCATGAAGAGCACGGCTATTGTTGCGGCAACCTGTTTGGCGTTTGTTGCAGGTACTGCGAGCGCGGCCGATAAAGTGTATCGCTTGAAATTAGCAGAAACATGGGGACCAAACTTCCCTATTTTTGGTGACGCGACAAAGAACATGGCGAAAATGGCGGAAGAAATGTCAAACGGTCGTCTGCAGATCCGTATTGACTCTTCAAACAAGCACAAAGCGCCTTTCGGTGTGTTTGATATGGTGAAATCTGGTCAATATGACATGGGCCACTCAGCGTCATATTACTGGAAAGGTAAAGTGCCAAATACCCTCTACTTTACGACGATGCCTTTTGGTATGACGGCACCAGAACAGTATGCTTGGTTCTATCACGGTGGTGGTATGGAGCTAATGGAGAAAGTGTATGCACCGCATAACATGATGTCTTTCCCAGGTGGTAATACTGATGTTCAGATGGGTGGATGGTTCCAAAAAGAGATCAACAGTGTCGATGACCTGCAAGGTTTGAA
Source organism: Vibrio madracius (assembly GCA_000695745.1). GTDB lineage: Bacteria > Pseudomonadota > Gammaproteobacteria > Enterobacterales > Vibrionaceae > Vibrio > Vibrio madracius. The sequence continues at coordinate 894 of ASHK01000923.1, forward strand.
AATGCGTATCCCGGGCTTTGCTGGTGAGATCCTAGCTGAAGTTGGTGCTAAACCAACGAATATTGCCTCTGGTGAACTGTATACTTCTTTAGAGCGTCGTACTATTGATGCTCTAGAATGGGTAGGTCCATCACTAGACCTTCGTATGGGCTTCCACAAAATTGCACCTTACTACTACACGGGTTGGCATGAGCCAGCAACAGAGCTGCAGTTCCTAGTGAACAAACGTACTTGGAACAAACTACCTGATGATTTGAGGCCATTCTACAAATCGCGATGAAGACAGCCGCGTACGATATGTACATTCAATCTACTCACGAAAGTGGTAAGAATTGGGCAACGATTCAAACAGACTACCCAGACGTGAAAGTAAAAGATTTCCCACGTGAAGTAATGGATGCACTGCGTGATGCTAACGACAAATTGCTAAAAGAGCATGCAGCGAAAGATGAGATGGCAAAAGAAATTCAAGCTTCTCAAGCGGCTTACCTTCAGCAAGTCCGCTCTTGGACTGACATTGCATCGAAAGCTTACCTAAACAAGTTTGACGATTAATATCCCTCTTAAAGTGGCGCGCTTCTGCGCCACTTTCTTCCCAAAAATGTTATACGCCCTTAACTAAAAAAATGAACTAAATATGGTGGATAGGCGGAAAGTTGTATGCGTAGTTTAATTTATATTGAAAGACTGTTTAACAAAGTAGCAGACGTGCTAGGTTGGTTATCCAGTGTTTTATTTTTGCTCTTACTAGCGAATGTTGTTTATGACGTAGTGATGCGCTACGTGTTTAATGATGTTTCCATTGCCTTCCAAGAGATGGAATGGCATTTGTTCTCGGCGGTATTCTTGCTCGGTGTACCCTATGCGATTAAAGCGGGTGGACATGTACGAGTGGACGTGTTCTATGAGCGTCTGTCCATTAAGGCTCAAGCTATCATCGACCTGTTAGGCACTTTTGTTTTTCTATTCCCATTTTGCTTATTGGTCGCATGGTTTGGTATCGATTTTGCCAAAGAAAGTTACGCGCTTGGTGAAACCTCGGGCGATCCAGGCGGTTTGCCTTATCGCTGGATAATCAAAGCGATGATTCCTCTGTCATTCTTCTTTATGGCGATTGCTGGTGTGGGTTTAGTTCTGCATTCATTGAACAAACTGTTCAATCCACACCTCATTTACGCTAAATCTTCCGGCTCAAACGAATAAGGACATTCTCGTGATCGGTATTGTGATGTTTTTTGTAGCCTTATTCGCGCTACTACTTGGTTTCCCTGTTGCTTTCACTTTTGGCGGTATTGCGCTGATCTTTGGTGTGTGGGCTGAAGGGATAGAAATGTTTGCGTTTATGCCATACCGCATACAGTCCATTATGGAAAATACGGTACTAATGGCGGTTCCTCTGTTTGTTTTTATGGGGTTAGTTTTACAAAAAACTCGACTCGCTGAGCAGCTTCTTGAGTCAATGGGACGCTTGTTTGGTGGTGTACGAGGTGGTATTGCGATCTCAACCGTGCTTGTGGGCGCCTTACTTGCCGCATCAACGGGTGTTGTAGGAGCGTCCGTGGTCGCCATGGGGTTTATCTCACTGCCTGTGATGCTCAAATACAACTACGATAAAGGATTAGCCTGCGGCACCATTTGTGCGTCGGGTACGTTGGGACAAATCATCCCGCCGTCTATCGTACTGATTCTTCTGGGTGACGTACTAGGGGTACCAGTAGGGGATCTCTTCCAAGCAGCGTTGTGGCCAGGCTTTGTTTTAGTTGGTGCTTACGTCGCGTACATACTTATCTACGCCAAGCTAAACCCAGAGAGTGCTCAGCCGATTCCAAGAGATGAAACGATTTCACGCTCAGAGGAAGTAAAAACAGCGCTAAAGGCTATCATTCCACCTCTTGCACTGATTGTGGTGGTACTAGGTTCTATCTTTGCAGGTATTGCAACGCCAACAGAGTCTGCGGCTCTTGGTGGAGCCGGTGCGATTGTTTTGTCAGTGATGTATCGCCAATTTAGTTGGAGCATGCTTTACGATGCATCCAAAGAGACGGTGAAAGTAACGGCAATGGTATTCGCCATTCTACTCGGTGCGACGGCGTTCTCAATGGCGTTTACCTATACTGGCGGTGATATGTTGGTTGAGGAATGGATGCTTGAACTGCCAGGTGAAAAATGGGGCTTCCTAATCATTACTATGGTGGTGATTTTGATTCTTGGGTTCTTCATCGATTTTGTAGAAATTTGTTTCATTATCGTACCTATGATTGCCCCTGTAGCGGAGTTAATGGGTATCAACATGACGTGGTTTGCGATTTTGATTGCGATGAACCTGCAAACGTCGTTCTTAACCCCGCCGTTTGGCTTTAGCTTGTTTTATTTGAAAGGTGTTGCGCCTAATGGCGTGACTACGAGAGATATTTATCGTGGTGTCATGCCCTTTATCGCAATACAAATAGCGGTCTTGGCATCGATACTTATGTTCCCAGAATTCTATGGAATGTGATCGACACTGCGTTAGCTCGGCATAGTAGTTCATTTCTATTTTAGACATTGCTACTGTTTACGATAGGAAACAATAAGCTACATCCAATGCAGCTTAGAAAAAGGACTTCTATGCCGCTGAAAGCAAAACTTATCCTTCTGACACTGATCCCACTTATTATTGTGACAGCGAGTGTCAGTTGGATAACTCTTCATCAAGCGAAAGCGCTCGGAGAAAATGAGATTAACATTTTCCGAGAGAGCCTCATTCGTTCAAAAGAATCCGCACTCAAAGACAGTGTTGAAATGGCGTTTGATGCTATTGAACAGGTCTATCACAATACGTCATTGACGGAAGAGCAAGCACAAAGTCAGGTCAAAGCCACTCTGAATCGTCTTCGCTATGGAAAAGACGGGTATTTTTTTGCGTACGATAAAAATGGCACCAATTTAGTCCATCCTATTTTGCCTCAATTGGTTGGACGCAATCTCTTAAAACTGCAAGATCAAGATGGCGACTATCTGATTGAGACTTTGTTGTTTCAGGCGCAGTCTGGAGGGGGATATCACCAGTACTTGTGGCAAAAGCCCTCGACAGGCGAGACAGTGACAAAACTCAGCTATGCCGCTTGGCTCGATAAGTGGGACTGGATGATTGGCACCGGTCTTTACATTGAAGATGTTGCACAAGAAGTGGCTATTCTCAGAGCGGCTATCGATAATAATATCGAGACCACGATCTTTTCTATAGTGACGATTTTTGCAGTGACGGTAGCCGTCATAATTGTGTTAACACTCGCAGTAAATTGGCATGAGCATAAGTTAGCGGATAAAAACCTTAAGGAATTGGCGCACAAGACGGTCATGTTCCAAGAAGATGAGCGAAAACACTTAGCCAGAGAGCTGCATGATGGGGTAAATCAATTGCTGGTATCAAGCAAATGTCATTTAGAGTTGATGGATACCAAAAGTGTGGACGAACGCTCGATGGGTCATTTACAACATTCTCAGAATTCCTTGTCAGAAGCCATTATGGAAGTGCGCCGTATTTCTCATCATTTACGCCCCAGCGCGTTAGATGATATTGGTTTGGAAGCGGCGATAACTACGCTATTGCAAGACTTCAAAACCTACTCATTAGCGTCAACGGAACTGGTATTGGACTCCCATGCATCCAAGCTTAAATCTGAAGTGGCGACGACACTTTATAGGGTTGTTCAGGAGTCATTAAACAACATTGAAAAGCATGCTCAGGCGTCGAAAGTCACGGTATTTTTGAAGCAATTTGGTGGTGTTCTACAATTGATCATCACCGATGACGGCATTGGGTTTGACGTGTCGAATGCAATGAACAGCCGCGGTATTGGTTTGCGGAACATGCGCGAACGCGTGGAGTTTATCGGTGGCGAGTTCGAGCTGATCAGTGAGTATGGGAAAGGAACAGAAATTACCGTCTTGTTAAAGGTAGAGGAGACAATGTAATGGACGAAAAGATCCGAGTTGTTATTGTCGATGATCATCAGGTCGTACTGGAAGGGTTTATGGCTCGACTGGAGCGAGAACCAGAAATCGACGTTGTTGCTACAGCTAGCAACGGTGTCGAAGCCATTGAAGTAGTGAAAAGTACCTTACCAGATGTGGTTCTTATGGATGTGAGTATGCCTATTATGAATGGTATTGAGTCCACTCAAGTTCTGAAAGAAGAGCTACCGAATATTCGGGTATTAATGCTCACCATGCACGACAACCGTGAATACATTATGAAAGTGATGCAAGCGGGAGCGGTAGGGTACATGTTGAAAGAAATCTCTGCGGAAAAAATGGTTCAAGCGATTAAAACTGTGCATCAAGGTTCGACTTACTTCTGTGAATCGGTGACTCAAACCCTATTCTCGCAAGAGATTACACCAGTGGTGGCCAAAACTAATCCATTGAGCCGACGTGAAGAATCTGTTCTAAGGCTCGTTGCCCAAGGGTGCAGTAGTAAGAAAATTGCCCAAATGCTGGATATCTCATACCGAACCGTTGAGACTCATCGACAAAACATCAAACATAAATTGGACTTACATTCTACCGCGGAGTTGGCCAAATACGCCTTAGAGAACGGACTGTCATCGTAAGGAGAGCTGGCGAGAGAACTTCCTTTGGCCGCTGTTTTTGCCTTTTTAGAGTCGCGATGTCCAAGCCACATTGATTGAGCAAAAGCTGTGACCTGTAAAGACTTTTACCAAAATCTCGACGTATTCTGCCTAGCGTTCTGTTATAAATAGCGCGCTAGCACATTGAAAGATTGGATCAGACCTTGGAAAAACACGAAGAAGTATTAGTGGCACTGCGCCAAATTATCCGCGCAATTGATCTGCACTCTAAAAAATTGAAGAAAGAGTGTGGTCTTACGGGGCCGCAATTGATTTTGATGAAGGCCATTAAAGATATGGGGGATGTGACGATCCGCGAACTGTCAAACTCTACCAATATCAGCCAAGCTACCGCGACTACCATTATTGACCGTCTTGAAGCACAAAATTTTGTACAACGTATCCGCAGCCAGCAAGATAAGCGGAAAGTTCACGCGGTGTTGACGGCTAAGGGGATCGAAGTACTTAAAGACTCGCCATTGCCACTTCAAGACAGTTTTGTGCAAAAATTCAGCA
>ASHK01000924.1 GCA_000695745.1 Vibrio madracius
CAGCTATCAAAGGTATGGAATGCACTGACAACTTAATGGCGTTCGTGGAGCGTAAACTGTTCACTCTAAATACAGGTCATTTGATTACAGCGTATTTAGGCGTACTAGCGGGTCACGAGACAATTAAAGATTCTATTGAAGACTCTGCAATCTGTGCTGACGTTCAAGCTGCAATGCAAGAAAGTGGCGAAGTTCTGATTCGTCGTTACGGTTTTGATGCAGAAGCACATGCTGCATACATTAAGAAGATTCTTAATCGTTTTGCAAACCCGTACTTACGCGATGAAGTTGATCGTGTTGGTCGCCAGCCAATCCGCAAGTTGAGCCCGCAAGATCGTTTGATCAAGCCACTCAACGGCACTATCGAGTATGGTTTACCAAATTCTCATCTAATTAAAGGTATTGCAGCGGCATTCCTTTATAAGAATGACGATGACCCACAGGCAGTAGAGCTTCAAGCTATGTTTGCTGAGCAAGGTTTTGCTAAAACATTGGCTCACTATTCAGAGCTGAATGTTGATTCAGAAGTTGTTACACTAGCGCACGAAGCGTATCTAGCGCTCAAATGATTCAAGCTGTTGGTGCCACGCAAGTGGCACCCTTTGTATTAAGAGATGTTATGCCACTGCACCCACCTAATGAAACTGAACTTTTAGAGGCTCTGTCTGAAGCAAAAGACGCGAGTGAGTGCCTTATGGCGGCTTATGATGCTATTGATGATACGTTAGACACATTGATCAATAGTATTTTTCATAAAGACGACTACGCAGTGAAATATGTGGTGGATCCTCTACTGACCAATGATGGTCCGCTAGGGGATATTCTAGTTCGGGCTAAGCTACTTTTGGGGCTAGGCGTTATCTCCAAAAGCGTATTCGATGATATTGATATCTTCGTAACACTGCGTGAATGGACCAAGCACCAAGACAACGAAGTGAGCTTTACCGAAAGAGATGTGCTGTTTGAGTTAAACAAAATCAGACGCCAATTCAAAAATGATGCCGATTGAGTACGATGCCACTATGACGGATGGACTAGATGCAGTGATGCTGGAAATGTTCCTAGAGCGTCATTACCAAAGAGTAAAGTCCACCATTATTCTAGCGATTACCGAATTGGTAGAAACCTTGTGTCGAGATAACCCGCTGGTTTAAAAGCAACAAACTTCGGCGCTATCTCTTGTGCCGAAGTTATATCTCCTTTCTTTCTTTCTTTCTTTCTCTTCCATTTTTCTTTCTTCTTTGTGCTTTCTCTTTAGCCAATTTCATCAATCAATCATAATTTGTAAATAATAACTTTCGAAACGAAACTTAAAGCGGTCAGTATTTCATCAGTTAAACCG
>ASHK01000925.1 GCA_000695745.1 Vibrio madracius
TTTTCGCGAACATCCGATTTTCCTGTTCGGCTTTGGGTTGGAGCTCAATACCAAAACGTTGAACAAAGCCTATCAGGTAAGATCAGCGATCTAAGTCTACCATCTGAGCTTTCTGGGTTAATTGGTCTAGTAAACAAAAAGGGGGAAGGGAAGTTCCAGGTTAATCAGAGCCTTGCCAATAACTGGAACACTCTATTAGGTGCTCAATACCAGTTCACCCCAAATTGGGTTCTAGTCACAGAAATGGGTTTAGGGCAGCGTAAGAGCTTCTTTATTACCTTAGATGCTCGCTTCTAAGTTTAAGTTCTCAATTTAGCTAATGACAATCGATCTTTATAAGGCCCTTATTGGGCCTTTTTCTTTGTCAATTCTAACAGTACTGGTAGCAGAACTAAGCTAAACACTAATATGCTACTTAATGCTATGGTGAGAACTAAGCCAATAGAGTGCATGCCTCTGTGTTCGGCCACGATCAAAGCGCCAAATGTTGCAAGCGTGGTCAAGCAACTAATCAATGATGCTTTCGGGGTAGAAGTTTTGAAAAAGGCGTCGATATCACGAACGGCTCTAAAACGCTTAACGATATGAATACCATTATCTACGCCTAATCCGAATATCAGCGGTATAACAATAATGTTGGCCATATTCATTGATAAGTTAAACCAATGCATCATTCCCAACGTCGTTAACGAAGCAAGCGCTAAAGGAATGAATATGAGCAACACATCTCGCTTTTTCTCCACCGTCCAAATCAAGATGAGTGCGATACCAAACACTGACATGAGTATTGCAGCTTGAAATGCTTGAACAATAATGTTCCCGACTTCTTGCTCTGCAACCGCACGGCCGGTAGCGTTGGGAGCGATCTCTTTCACTTGAGATATAAACTGCTCAAGTTCGTGAACATTCGTCATATCGCCTTTTGGTGTTACTGCAACCAGCCACTGATTYGCCYWCACTAACATACGTTTTTGTAGTGGTAGTGGTAAATCCTTTACAACCGGGTCAACGATGTTACTTATTTGGCCACTTGCTAAAACTGACAGATTAGAAAACAAGTTCATCGATACGCTGCTTATATCCAGCTCCGCAGGCAGCTCTTTCGCCCCTAACCAATGTTTCGAAAGCGCAAGTTGTCTAAAAGCTGAGTAGTCCATGGGTTCTGCAATTTGTGACGTATTAATGACTTTATCCAGTTCCGTGTATCTTTCTACAACATCAGTAGGTAAAAAGTCACTAGCAACTGTGACGCTTTGAACACTACTCTGAGTCAATAACTGCTGTTTCCATTGTTGTGCTTCTTGTTCGCCTTCTGCAATCGCATATAACTGGTAACTCGAGCCTAAGCCTTGTTGTTGCAATGCATTCAAACCTTCCACAGAGTCAGAACTAGGATTTTTTAGAACCAGCGTGGAAAAATCGAATTTAAAACTGTGTTGCTCCATAGCCCATAACGACAGCTAACAAACAAGCACACGTAATTACCAGTTTTTTCTGAGCGTTAAGTTGTTGTCCAAACCAAACAAATCGATGTGTATCGACCTGATGTTTCACGGTTGGGTAACCAAACAGGGTAAAGAATAGCGGTATCACGATAAACGTTGCCGCTAACCCTAGCAGCATGCCAAGAGCAGAAATGATACCAAGCTCCCCCAATCCTATATAACTTGTTGGGTAGAAACTAAGGAATCCCAAGGCGGACGAGAGTGCACATAGCGCTAATGGACGAATAGAATGAGAAGCGGCAAGTTTCAAACTATCGACATCGCTGTCTCCTCGAGCTCGCAATTCGTGAATATGCAGACAAAGGTGAATAGAGAAGTCAACGGCCAGACCGATAAACATCACCATAAACACGATAGATATTGTGTTATAGGAACCAACAAAGAAAAGACCAGCAGCAAATGTCCATGTCAGTCCGACAAGTACAGTTACATAGCACGCTAGAATAACGCGAAGTGAGCGAATGCCTATCGCTAGAATCAGCACTAAACCCAATAGAGATGCTGAACCTGCAATCGTGATGCTGTTATTAGCATCGACGATTTCATCAAAATCCAGTGCCGCCTGCCCTGTTACTTGAATCTTAATATCATTAGGTAGATCCTGCGATTCAATAACCCGATGGACCGTTTCCATTATGACTCTATTTGGTTCTTTGGCACTATCGTCTGGCTCGGCAACTAAAGTAATGGCAAATGCTTTGGGAGTATCTATTGTCGTTTTCATTATCTGCTGCCAGTCGACCGTTTTGTTGTCAATCGCCGATAGCAAAGGCCCCAGCGCAACCTGATTTTGCTGAGCTAAAGCGCCAAAATAGACATTTAAGTTCTGCGTCTTAGCGGCTTGGACTGCCGGTTCGATATCATCCTGAGCGGTTTTTAGCAAACGTTGGAACTCAGCGTCAGATAAAAATCCCAGAGCATATTGCTGAAACCAAGACAAAGAGCTTGGCGCAAAAACCTCTGTAAATAGTGGCTCAGACGCTAGGGCGCTTGCTAATCCATTGACATAACGTTGTAACTTCGGGTCAGAGTCACTGGTTATCAACAATACGACGTTACCAGTATCGGGAAAAGTATGGTCTAGGGTCGCTAGGTTATCGACCCATTGGCCTTCTTGCTTTACAAGCGATGATAAGTCAGCATTCATTCGAAAATGTTGTTGACCATACCAGGCGCAAAATGCCGTTAGTGAAAGTACCCAAAATAGAGTTAGCTTAGGAAAGCGTAGAATGTAGGAAATGAATCGGTTCACTTTAAAATTCGATGCAAACGTTAATTGCGTCAATCATAGCTCATAATGACAGA
>ASHK01000926.1 GCA_000695745.1 Vibrio madracius
TCACGAGCAGAACCGCCGTAAACTTTAGCAAGTGTTGTACAGATAGCTGCAGTTAGAGTAGTTTTACCGTGGTCAACGTGGCCGATAGTACCAACGTTAACGTGCGGTTTAGTACGTTCAAATTTTTCTTAGACACGATCGTGTTCCTTCCTAGTTATGATTCGCCCGAGAACAAAATTTATGTCGGGGCGCGCCAGAATTTGCTATTTTATGCGTCAATTTTACTCAACGCAACAGATTCATTACTAAACAATAGCTGATTAGCTGCGCTGTGCAATGATCGCATCCGCCACATTCTTCGGAACTTCAGCATATTCACTAAATTCCATCGAGTATGACGCACGACCTTGAGTCGCACTACGCAAGTCAGTTGCGTAACCAAACATCTCAGAGAGTGGTACTTGTGCACGGATGATCTTCAGACCAGCGTGGCCTTCATCCATACCTTCAATCATGCCGCGGCGACGGTTAAGGTCACCAACAACATCACCCATCCAATCTTCTGGAGTGGTTACTTCAACCTTCATCATTGGCTCAAGCAGAACAGGTTGTGCTTCTAGCGCACCTTTTCTGAAAGCCATCGAGCCGGCGATCTTAAACGCCATCTCGCTAGAGTCGACATCATGATATGAGCCATCAAACAGCGTTGCTTTTACATCCAATACAGGATAGCCAGCAAGTACACCGTTGTTCATCTGCTCTTCGATACCTTTCGATACCGAGCTGATGTATTCCTTAGGAACCACACCACCCACGATCTCGTCAACGAACACAAACCCTTCACCCGCTTCAGATGGCTCAAGCTTAAGCCATACGTGACCATATTGACCACGACCACCTGATTGGCGAACAAATTTGCCTTCAACTTCTGTGCTGCCGCGAATCGTTTCACGGTACGCAACTTGAGGTTTACCCACGTTGCAATCAACACTGAATTCACGCTTCATACGGTCAACGATGATGTCTAGGTGAAGCTCACCCATACCTGAAATTAGCGTTTGGCCAGTTTCATCATCAGTTTCCACACGGAACGACGGGTCTTCTGCTGCCAGTTTACCTAGCGCAATACCCATTTTCTCTTGGTCAGCTTGAGAGCGAGGTTCTACCGCGATCTGAATGACTGGCTCAGGGAATTCCATGCGCTCTAGAATCACTTTGTGGTTCTGATCACACAGGGTATCACCTGTAGTTACGTCTTTCAGACCAATCGCTGCTGCAATGTCACCCGCACGAACTTCTTTGATTTCTTCGCGCTTATTAGAGTGCATTTGAACGATACGGCCAAAACGTTCACGCTTTTGTTTCACTGAGTTATAGACGGCATCACCCGAGTTTACGACACCTGAATAAACGCGCATAAACGCAAGGGTGCCTACAAACGGGTCAGTTGCAATCTTAAATGCAAGTGCAGCGAATGGTTCGTTGTCGTCAGCGTGACGCTCTACTTCGTTCTCTTCTTCGTCGATACCTTTAATCGCAGGTACGTCTACTGGAGAAGGAAGGTATTCGATAACCGCGTCTAATACCGCTTGCACACCTTTGTTCTTAAATGCGCTACCACATGTTGCGAGCACAATTTCATTATTTAGTGTACGAGCACGTAGACCCGCCTTGATTTCAGCTTCCGTTAGTTCGCCTTCTTCAAGGTATTTATCCATCAACTCTTCGCTTGCTTCTGCAGCGGCTTCAACCATGTTGTTACGCCACTCTTCAGCTTCATCTTGCAGTTCTGCTGGAATGTCTTCATAAGTGAAGGTCATGCCTTGATCGGCATCGTTCCAGTTGATTGCTTTCATCTTGATAAGGTCGATGACACCTTTGAACTCATCTTCTGCACCAATATTTAATTGGATTGGAACTGGGTTCGCACCAAGACGATTTTTAATTTGATCCACAACGCGTAGGAAGTCTGCGCCTGCACGGTCCATCTTATTCACAAATACCATACGTGGAACGTGATATTTATCAGCTTGACGCCATACAGTTTCAGACTGAGGTTCAACACC
>ASHK01000927.1 GCA_000695745.1 Vibrio madracius
AATGGTCTTCATCGGTGGTGGTGCTGGTATGGCTCCAATGCGCTCGCACATCTTTGACCAACTTAAGCGTCTGAAGTCTAAGCGTAAGATGTCTTTCTGGTATGGTGCGCGTTCTGTACGTGAAATGTTCTATGTAGAAGATTTCGACGGCCTACAGGCTGAGAACGATAACTTCCAGTGGCACGTTGCTCTGTCTGACCCTATGCCAGAAGATAACTGGGATGGTTACACAGGCTTCATCCACAACGTAATCTATGAGAACTACCTCAAAGATCACGAAGCTCCAGAAGATTGTGAATACTACATGTGTGGTCCACCGATGATGAACGCGGCTGTAATCGGCATGCTAAAAGATCTTGGTGTAGAAGATGAAAACATCCTTCTAGATGACTTCGGTGGTTAATCTTCATTGAAGTATCGACATGGCTGGCTCATGTGAGCCAGCCATTTGTATTTTCAGAGAGACCACAATTCTTCAATTTAAGTTTCTGAAACTATTATCGTTGTCTAAGCCTTATTGATAACGACAAACGTAAATACTTTTGACAGTAGGTAAGTAAAGGTATGTTTCATCTAGCTAAATATATAAAGCTAATGGCAGTCGCACTATTCGCGACGATAATTTTATCTGGTTGTGGCGACAATCGTGAGCAGGTGCATCTAAGTGGTCCAACAATGGGCACGATCTACAATGTGAAATACATTGTTACTGACACGTCTCCAAAACCAGAAGTGATTCAAGCAGAGATCAATCGATTACTGGAAGAAGTCAACGATCAGATGTCAACATATCGCCAAGATTCGGAATTGAGTCGCTTTAACCGCTATTATGGCAAAGAACCGTTCCCTGTTTCACGTCAAACTGCGCTTGTGGTTAATGAAGCTATTCGTTTGAATGCTGTCACACAGGGCGCTTTGGATGTAACGGTAGGGCCGCTCGTTAATTTGTGGGGTTTTGGACCAGAAGCTCGTCCGGAAGTCGTTCCTAGTGATGAAGAACTAGCGGCTCGTAAAGCACAAACCGGAATTAAGCATTTGTCGGCAACGGATACCACACTGAGAAAAGACCTTCGTAGTTTGTATGTTGACTTGTCTACCATTGCCAAAGGCTGGGGTGTTGACGTCTTAGCCGATTACCTTGAGAGTATTGGGATTCAAGACTACATGGTTGAAGTAGGCGGCGAAATGCGTCTAAAAGGTCTTAATCGTGATAATGTTAGATGGCGCATTGCGATTGAAAAACCGACGGTTGACGAACGCAGTGTCCAAGAGATTATCGAACCTGGAGATATGGCGATTGCAACGTCAGGCGACTACCGTAATTACTTCGAAAAAGACGGTGTTCGTTACTCTCATATCATTGATCCGACAACGGGTAAGCCTATCCACAATAAAGTGGTGTCGGTGACAATTTTGGATAAATCATCGATGACTGCAGATGGTCTAGCAACAGGTCTGATGGTTTTGGGTGAAGAGAAAGCCTTAGAGATAGCTGAGAAAAATAATATTCCAGCTTTTATAATAGTTAAAACAGAAGACGGTTTTGAAGAGTTTGCATCAGAAGCGTTTAAACCTTATCTGAACAAATAACGGGTCAATCACATGAATACATTTTTAATTACGTTTGGTGTTTTCTTAGCGGTCATTGCTGCCATGTCGATTGGCTATATTATCCAAAAGAAAGTGGTGAAAGGCAGCTGTGGCGGTTTGGGCGCTGTAGGTATTGATAAAGTATGTAACTGTCCAGAACCATGTGATGCACGTAAGAAACGTGAAGCACGTGAACAAGCTCGCGCAGAAAAACTAGCTGCGTGGGAAAAAGATCGCATCGCTTAACGCAGAATTGCGTAGAAATATGGGTTATCGATGGTGTAAACGGCGATGACCTTAGTATGAATGAAAAGACCAGAGTATGACTCTGGTCTTTTTGTTTTGCTAACCAGAAAACTCGGCGTATAATTGAACTGTATAAATAAACAGTTGTGTGAGACGTGTCGGATAAAATACGAAAATTCATCCATGTCGATATGGATTGCTTTTATGCAGCCGTCGAAATGCGTGATAACCCCCATTATCAAGGCAAAGCTCTAGCTGTTGGGGGAAGTGAGCGACAACGCGGCGTGATAAGTACGTGCAACTATGAGGCTCGAAAGTTTGGCGTCCGCTCAGCGATGCCTACGGCACAAGCATTGAAACTGTGTCCACACTTGTTGCTTGTGCCGGGTCGAATGCAAGTCTATAAAGAGACTTCGGTAAAAATCCGTGAGATATTCTTGCGTTATACGCCGTTAATTGAGCCACTTTCTTTAGACGAAGCGTATTTGGACGTGACAGATTCCCCCCATTGTCAGAATTCGGCCACCCTTATTGCAGAAGCGATTCGCAGCGATATCTGGAATGAATTGCAACTCACAGCGTCTGCAGGAGTTGCACCATTAAAGTTTTTAGCAAAAATTGCCTCTGATATGAATAAGCCTAATGGCCAGTTTGTTATTCCTCCAGATAGAGTTCAGGCGGTCGTTGATGAATTGGATTTAGGTAAAATTCCTGGAGTCGGTAAGGTAAGTCTTGAAAAGTTAAATAAAGCGGGCCTTTTTACGTGTTTAGACGTGAGAAATAGTGATTATCGAGACTTAATAGTGCGTTTTGGTCGACTCGGCGCTTCTCTATGGAAAAAGAGTCACGGTATTGATGAGCGTGAAGTTGTCGTCGAACGAGAGCGTAAGTCCATCGGTGTCGAACGCACATTTAGCACTAATATTTCAAGCTTTGAGCAATGCTGGCAGGTGATAGAAGAAAAGTTGTATCCTGAATTGGATATGCGACTCTCTAAAGCCAAGCCAAAACGTAATGTTATCAAACAAGGTATCAAGGTGAAGTTTGCTGACTTCAAACTGACGACGATCGAGCACGTACACAATAGACTGGACTTAGCTTATTTTAAAGATTTACTTCGTGAGGTGTTGGAGCGCCAGCAAGGTAGAGAAATTCGCTTGCTAGGGTTAAGTGTGATGTTAGAGCCATTAGAACAAGCCCGACAATTGACCATGTTTGAAGACTGATTTTTGTTTGTACCCCTCATTGTGTTAAGGAACCAAATGGATAAGCAAGCGCTGCTCGAAGACGTTATTACCCAACTAGAACAAAATGTTGCCGCATTAATGTCGGCAATGGAGAAAACCGTTGATGCCGCTACCAACGAAGAAACCGTGCCTGAGCATAAATATGATACTTTAGCGTTGGAGGCATCATATCTTGCTCATGGGCAGGCAGTAAGGTTAGAGCAAATAAAAAACGACATCGCATTGCTTCGTAAAACGCAGGTCAAAGCGTTTTCATCGCAAGACCGCATCAAACTCACCGCTCTAGTAGACTTAGAAGATAGCGATGGTGTGGTAAACCAGTTCTTTGTTCTCCCGTGCGCCGGTGGCGTATCTATTAAAGGGATGACAATAAAGGTCGTCACTCCACAATCGCCGTTAGGTAACGCTCTGTTAGGCCAGACGCAGGATGATGAAGTCACGGTTACCATTGGAGAGCAACCCACGCATTATGCTATCATTAACTTAATTTAAGCGTATGCTATAAGGTAATTTATGAACAAGCACAAGAACAAGATTGGATGTAGTCTGCTACTTGGCACTTTGTTAATGTCAGGGCAGGCTATGGCAATTGGCCAATGTGGTGTCGACATCAAGAATGAAGTTCATTTGGATGGCGAGCAGGTCGAAATCGTTAAGACGTCATCCTCAAAAGTATTGATAGATGAAGACAACAATCTGTTTATCAATGGAAAACCCATTGAGTTAAAT
>ASHK01000928.1 GCA_000695745.1 Vibrio madracius
AATTGGATTCATGTCGTGCTCAATCGTCATCAATTGTTGACGAAGTTGGATCTGCATTGCATCAGTGTCATCTTCGATGATGTCTAGCTGATGAATCATTTCTGCTACAAGGGTAACCTCACGGCCCTTAAAGCCAGTCTCTAGCAGTTCATCAAGCTCGTTGATTACTTTTTGAGCTTGGTTGGCTGCATCAAGACAACGCTTCACATAAGCGATGAAGTTTTCTTGCAGTGGAGCTGGAATGACGAGTTGGCGACCGTATACACGACCGGCAATGTCTTTTGATAGGTTTGCTAACTTATCTTGCTGTGTCAGTAGCTCAAGCATGTCGCTACGGTCCACTGGCATAAATAAACCGCGTGGTAGCTTTAGGCGTATTTCACGCTTAAGTACATCCGCCTCTTTCTCTAAGTGAGAAATTTGCGCACGGATCTCTGCTGCTTTCTCCCAATCTCCCTGAGCACTTGTCTCAAAGAAGTTGATAAGATGAGAACAACATTCTGTTACGCACACAACGTGGCGCTGCAAAGGCTTAATAGGGGACTTTGCAAATAACCCCATAATTGTATTTACTGGCATGGTCATTCAACCTAATTAATATAACCTGAAATAAACATACACCAATTCATGGTGAAATGTTGAGCGATGGCTATAAAGGCGCGCATGGTAACCCATTAAAAGTCTGATTTAAACTGTTTTAGATCATCATTTGGGTGATATTTGTCACTTGCTGAACGCAACAATTGCTCATATCCTGTTGTGAGTGTCCCCGAAAGGTAAAACTATGGAAACCGAGATAGAACTGAAGTTTTTTGTTTCTCCTGAATTTTCAGAAACTTTACGTAACAAAATTTCTGAAACAAAAGTACTTCAGCACAGTTGTCGTGAGTTAGGAAACACTTACTTCGATACTCCTGATAATTGGTTACGCCAACATGATATTGGCTTAAGAATTCGCCGTTTTGATGATGTTTTTGTGCAAACTGTAAAAACAGCTGGACGCGTAGTGGCAGGTTTGCACCAACGTCCAGAATTTAATGCAGAACACACTTCTAACTCCCCACTGCTCACTCTTCATCCGTTGGATATTTATCCTCAAGGGAAAACTATAGATGTGCTGCAAGCTGAACTGATGCCAATTTTTGCGACTGATTTTACGCGCGAACAGTGGCTAATAGGTATGGCTGATGGCAGCCAAGTGGAAGTGGCTTTCGATCAAGGTGTCGTGTCTTCGGGTGACAGAACCTATCCTATTTGCGAAGTTGAACTAGAGTTAAAATCGGGCCAAACCGATGCGCTATTCACTTTAGCTCGTTCACTGAGTGAGTTTGGTGGCATTCGTTTAGGAAACCTAAGCAAAGCGGCGAGAGGTTACCGCTTAGCGATGGATTATCAAGGTGATCCTGTTAAAACCATGGATTTAGTCAATACGGTCGAAAGCGACAGTGTGGAGACCTGCTTTATCCAATCTCTCGAGCATGCTTTGGCGCATTGG
>ASHK01000929.1 GCA_000695745.1 Vibrio madracius
AGTAGATAGAATATGCCGTTATTTGCCCAGCGACAATAGCAGAGAACATAAATAATGCGGATAAACCGATGTTTGGTATCGGAAGAATCGATTCTTCAAATACAGATTGGCTTGCGCTAACAAGAACACGACTACCGGGAACGAGAATAATAATACCTTGCACAATATAAATAGACCCGGTTAAGTCAAGCCGTTTTGCTACCCACGTACCGTATAAGGTGATCAAAACCGTCGTCACCCATGTTCCTACGATCCAGCCACTATCGAATCCAAGATAAAATGGCCCCCACATCCCCAATACTGCTACAGGAAGTCCTAACAAGATATCTTTGGGTCTCGCGTTAAAGATCACACCGATGGAGGTGGAAATAAGCAGTAATCCGAAGCAGTGCAACCAAAGCGGAACTTCGTTGGTGTAGGACAAGGATTCTGTTTGGCCCCATAAGGCTTCACCAATATTCAACCCCATTATCACGCCAATAAAGAGCTTAATAAGGGTAAGTGCACTTTGCCCGAGCAATGCGGTACCGGAAACTAAATCATTAAAGGCTAAGCATTCAAGGGAGTTTGCAATGGATAGGCCGGGAACAAAAAGAACCACTGATGCAATACACAGCGCCCAAATGGGAATAGCTGCACCTGTGCTGGCAATAAATGCAACCAATACACCAGTCAATAACGCTGAGACAAATTCAACGGCAATCGAGTTGCGACCCTTATAGATAAGTTGGCAAACCCAAACCATAAAACCCAATAAAACGGAAAAACCGAATAGCTTCTAGTGTGCTTCCTACCAACATTAGATAAGCTGGTGGAATACCCATATTGGCAAGAGCCACCACCCACTTGGGGTAGCCAACTGGTTCAGGAAGAGGTTCATTGCTGGGCTGATTGATACGGATGATGGTATTGGCGAGTAGGCTTAGGTTAATCGAAGCGGGCTTTAAACGCTTCATTACTACGGTGTTGTTCTTGTCTGGAAACTGATAATTGATGGCTGTCGGCGTAGCTTGGACCATAACATCAAGACCGTGCTTTTGGGCATAGTACTGAGCGTACTTTTCTACCTTATATGGCGCACAGCCACTTCTTTGAAGAGTGTCGCCAATTTCTACGATTTTCTTAATGGTTTGTGGAGAAGGCATAGTTCTGTCTAATCAATTGCAAGCACCCGATTTAATGGCGTAAAGGTAACAGAGCTTAATAGAATTATCGAGAGTGAATATTCGAAATACTGTCAATTCTATGCAGTTTTGTAATGTGATCGTGATAGAGGTGCAAGCGATTGCGCTTTCGACATAGCTTAAACGTACATTTTTTATAGGTGACTGCTATCAACACAAAAATATGCATAGATGTCGTTACCTCGCAAAACCGATAACGTTATTAACCAATAGCTACTAAGATTGATTGGGAAGTGGTTTGTGCGGCATATCACAGTTTAAAACAACGTAGAGAACAGAAGCGTTTAAGAATTGCTCGTTAAGAATAAAAAATGTGCAAACAAACACTTAAGTCATAATTAGTGCTTTTCTTTTCTCTCAGATGTGGCATATTAACTCTCGTACCACGATGATGCGTGCATCGTATAATGGCTATTACCTCAGCCTTCCAAGCTGATGATGCGGGTTCGATTCCCGCTGCACGCTCCAAGTCTTCTTCAGTTACATCTCCTAATATTCATAACACATTAAACCACCCTTCATAGCTGTGCCTTTAAGTTTGCTAATATCTTCAAGTGTTCTGTTTCTTAAAATAGTCTAGATTGGTTTTATTTTTATGCTGCCAGCGTAGGTAGACTATTGAGTAGGAGCGTTAGGATCATCCGCTTCATCCTTTTGGTTGCTCAACGTTAAAACCGCGTAGAATATTCGAAAGAGTAACAACAGCAAAAACAGCAATCACAATCGCTAAGTGCCATGGCTGACTCAGTCCTACTTTCACCAGTGTCATACTCACGATGGATGATACGACCATCTGTCCGCCACCCGATAGCGCCGCCGCCGCACCTGCTTGCTTCTTATAGGGCAGCATAACCATTGCTTGAGCACAGGGTAGAGCGATGCCATTGCCAAGAATCATCACCAGTTGACCGAGCATTAGGTATAAAGGCTCAAGCGGAGCGAAGAATAACCATATAGCCGACAATCCATGAAGAATAGGGGTACAAAGCAGCATTTTCTTAGTACCTATTAATGGACGAACGCGGTTACAGATGGTGGTGCCTAAAATCATTCCAAGTGCTGGAATCAAAGCCCAAAGCGCGTATTCATCAGAGTTCATTCCGATTTGATTTTGCATAATAAATGGCATCACCGAAACGGTCGTAATCATCAGACTAAAATTGAGCCAGCTAATACTAGCAAAACTCATAAAATAGCTAGAGCGTATCAATTGCCAATATTGAAATAACATTTTCTTTGGTGATGGGATCGAAGACTTTTGGGCCACCGTTTCTTTGAATTGAAATGCGATCACCACCCAGGCTAAAGCAACGTAACTGAACAAAGAAACGAAAACCATACTCCAACCAAAGTGGAAATTGATGAACCCGCCAAGGACTGGAGCGATCACGGGGGTGATTGATGCGGCCATCGCAATGTAAGACATAGCAAGGGGTAGTCCGCTCCGTTGAATTGGTCACGAGTCGACGCTCTTGCGAGCACTGCGCAACATCCCGTGCCTAAACCTTGCAAAAAACGACCCAGAACCATTCCCTCGAAGGAATGTCGAAAGAACAGAATCGTAACAAGTCCAAACAGGGCAATGACCAGACCAGACAACAAGACTTTCTTTCTCCCGACCGCATCTGAAATTGGGCCATATAAAAACTGAGAAGGACCGAAACCTAAAAGATAGATGCCAACAAGCAGTTGTGCTTGATCGAGAGAAATATCAAAGTCCGCAGCGATCCAAGGTAATGAGGGAAACACCAATCCCATACTCAACTGGCCAACACTGATGATTAAGCAGGCAAGCAATATTATTCTGTAGCGAATTCCGTTTGTCATTATGGTTCCGTAGCGGGAGACTAGAAATGGAAAAGAGGTTATCTAGATATGCCGATATAGTACTCGGTTTATTATCACTTTGCGCTATGGATGAATGTAAATCTACGTAAAAAGCCAACGGTAACAATGTGCTACCGTTGGTTTGACAAGGCTAAATTCCCTTTGAATATTGATTATTGGTCGTGGGTGATATCAACGCCCCAATAGTGTCATTGTGCGTATGCTCAGGTTGGGCCAACCACTGTAAAAATGTTTTGATAATAAGTGGCTTGTCGTCGCTGATTTGAGTTTCTGTTTGAATGTCTCGCAAATCTATAAACACATCGGTAATCAGATCGTTATGATCGTTGACTACCGCTAAGTTAAGGACATTTAACTCACTATAAAGACTATTGTATGAACCTCTTTGTTTATCGATCACGTATGGATTGTCTTTCAAATTGATGATGGATGTGCGTTTATTACAGCGTTTCAAGCAACCATTGTTTACCTTTATTTTTTTACATCCGGCGGTCTGCTGGAACAAACACTGGCGACTGGTAAGCAGTGTATTTGGGTGATAGACACTATAAAAGGTTCGCATCTTTGTCGGGCGACGGATGTGTTTTAGCTGCTTACTACTCAACTCATTAGACAAAAACGCACCGCTAGCCTGATATTCTTCGCTGAGGCATTTGAGCGAGTAAGAATTTGCCGTGTTCATGTGAGGCCCTGCCACCCAGTTGAGCCCGAGGCTCTGAGCATGAAAGCCGACACCAGAGTTGTTAGTAATTAAGATCGAGGGTGCTACGGTCTCTAGCAACAATTTTGCCGCTTCAAAATCGTCGCCGATTAAAATAGCAGGGAACCACGGTTTGAGTAGAGGATTAGCCTCAAACAGGGCGATAAGTGACGTTAATTCAGCATGTAACCCCATAGGAAGTTGGTAATAGACATCCACGTCAGTATTAACAGACAGCGTAGCGTCCTCTGCTGATGAGATTAGGATAGATAGGCGCTTCGTGTTATCAAGTGCTGGGTTGTCAGGCAAGCGCGCTAGTACAGGAGCTTCAATCGCCCCTTTTAGGCTGCTCGCCGCTTTTGTCGTATTGAGCGTCATCGCCGAGATTTTTCTCTCAACATTCTCAATAATATCCGTTTTCTTGTCATATAAACCACGCTTAACCGACTGTATATCATCGGCGGTTGTACACTGATAAACCTTTGAAAAGTGGGTTACTGCATGGTCGCGTGGGTTATTGATATACATGTTTTTTCCGTAGTCACCTTGTAAGAAACCGTTAGAAAAATCGCGATTGAAGACAGTGTAGAGCTCGGTGGTATCTGTTGAAAGTGCTTCGCCTTGGCATAGACGATCAATCTGTTTTCGCCAGTTGTCGACGACGGTATAAACGTAATGAGGCTTCTTAATGCGTCCCTCGACTTTGAGTGAATAGACGCCAGCATCGGCGAGAGCTTGAAGGTCATTAAAAGCAGAATTATCTTTTAAATTTAGAGGATAATCTGAGCCTGCGTTGGTCGTTTCATATTGTTCACGGCAGGGTTGACTGCATCGAC
>ASHK01000930.1 GCA_000695745.1 Vibrio madracius
GGCGCAATCAAGTTCAATGCGCCCGTTAGTCAGGACCTTATCGTCAGTCTTGATTGAAAAACAGCACAATGCTGCCGCCTTTCAAGTCACTTCCATAATTAATACTCAGCCCTATTCCTATATTATCCACAAACTGTATTTGGAATGGCGGTGTCATTAACCATCCGATGGTGCCTTCATAGTAATGAGGAGATCCGAGCATACCAAGTGTGTCTCCACCAATATCAACACGCCTAATACTGGTATAAATGGTTTGCACTGAACGTCCCCAATCCGTCACATCGTAAAATAGCTTGGCTTCATTAGACCAATACCATCCTTCTGGTGTGCCCACATCACCGTCATTCGCCTTTCCCCAACCAATACCGGAAAAGTAATTGAATGTGGACTTAAATTTCACCTCACCCCACGGTTTATCTTCGTGATAGTTGAAACCGACTTTAGGTTGAAGACTAGCCGCCCAGGCCGATGTGTTGACTATTTTGCCATCAAAGTAAGATTGGAAATATTTCGAGGTCGGCGATCTAAAATCATAGTCACTGTGCAAATACTGGAGATGTGCGCCGATGCCTGTCTCGAAGGTCCAATGGTCAGAGAACTTTATCTCTTGCTCGTAACCAGTAAAAGCACCCAAGACATATTTAGTATGGCTATCTGGCACGTCTAAGATTTGATCCTCAATACGTAATGCTGAAAATCTTAGTGTCATTCTTTGCCGAAAAGCATCGTCATCATTGAGTTCAAACGTCAGCGGTAGTGCAGATACTGCTATGTTTTTACGCTTATCAAGTGCTTCCTGAGATCCAATATTGTCGATGTTGAGCACAGAACTTGGGTCAAAATCTTTAAACCCTAACGTTAATGCATCGCTATCAGTAAGGATGATTGCGGCTGCAAAGTCTTCTTCAAATAAGTCACGGAATTGAGGCTCGGCTATGCTGTGTGTAGACACAGCCGTGGAACATAACAAAAAAACAAAAACGAGCCTTTGACACAGCTTTTACCAATTCAACCAATATATTTAAATAATAGCCTCACACCACACAAGTGTGAGTAACAGTTTGTAATTTAGACGATTATTACGAGGATAATTCGAACCCATAAAAAACTCCTCAGCTAGAGTGAGGAGTCTACAGCGCGAAGCATACGTCAGTTTTACGACGTCGTACTAATGATATCGCCTTCAATTTGCGAAACGAATCTATTTCGACCACTTCTCTTAGCGTGATACAAGAGTTTGTCAGCACTTTCATACAACTCATTGATTGTCTCGCTCCCCGAGGGAATCAAGCTGTACACGCCAAGTGACAACGTCACTCTATCACTTGTCATCGAAAATTTGTGTGGAATACCGAGTTTAGATATCCCATCTCTGACTCGAGCTGCGTTTTCTTCAGCTTCGTGAATGTCACATTTACTCAGTAAAATGACGAACTCTTCCCCACCATAACGTCCAACATATTCACCACTGCGAATAAACATCACATCTAAGAACTGCGCAATGTTAATTAAGCACTGATCGCCTTCGGTATGACCGTAGTTGTCGTTAAACGCTTTAAAGTGGTCAACATCCATTAAAATGACAGCCAAAGGTATTTGATGGCGACCATGCCATTGGATCAATTCCGTTAATTTTTCGTCCATATAACGACGATTAAACAATTTCGTCAGCCCATCTTCATTTGCTTGATGTTGAAGCGCCTATTAGCCTCTTCAAGTTGAGCACTGGCCTGTTTTAACTCTCGACGCATATGAGCAATACGCTGCATGGCAACCAACTTGGATTGCAAAACAATTTTATTTACTGGCTTGACCAAATAATCGTCACCACCGGCTTGAATAGCTTTGGCAATCATTTCAGGCTCGTCATGACTACTTAGAAAAATAAATGGGTATCCAATCGGCTTGATAACGTTCGCGTATTTCTGCTGCAACTTGAAATCCATCCATCTCAGGCATAGATATATCCAATAAGACAAGCTCTGGATCGAAAGATGGGTACAAGGCTAACGCCTCTCTTCCACTTGCTGCAATCTCTACATCGTGACCAAGCTGCTTCAAGCGAATTTGCAGTTGCATCCTTTCAAGCTGCGCATCATCTACGAGAAGAATCCTCATTGAAGAATCCATGGGTGTCATAAGCCTTCCTGTAATTGCACATCAACCCTTATGAGTCACATATAACACATATTAGGACAATATTCACTCAGTCCCACTTTAATCACGCTTTTAAGATATTGATTAAGTTGATTTGTCTAATAACGAGGGATTTTTACAACAACATCGATTATTATTGACTTTTGTATCGCTTCTCCTAGGATAAGCGCAATTACCAACACTGAGATAGTAGTATGTCTGAGACACAAAACAACGAAGCAACAAAAGTTGACCTAGAATTGATTTCCCCAGAATTGCGTCAAGTAATTACATTTGATGACGTTCCTGAAGAATTGCATAACATGGTAGTCTCTATTCACGAAGTGACAGAAGAAGCAGTGCGTGAAGCTTGGGACACATTACCTGCCAGTGCACAGAATATCCTAGATAACTTTGAGCAATTCCATGCCTTAATTTCTGTGAGTCAAGCATTTGCAGGCGTTGGTACCATGGAAGAGTTCACTACCATGGACTTTCCAGCAGATATGAGTGACGAAGAAAAAGAAGACTATCGCGCTCAATTGCTTGATAAAGTGTTAAGCAACTGTATCCGAGATATGGTCAAACAAATCAAAAAAGCGCGCAGAGATGCCATTCTAAAGCGTGATTTCAAAGACGTATTTAAGAAATAGTCAGCGACTCTTTAATAAAAAGGTCGCTTAGTCGCGACCTTTTTTATACTTGAGGCTCAATGGCCACATCTTTTTGTGACACACTTACACCTTTGATCTGTGCATACACTTTTTGACCGACTTCCAATGCAAGATCATCGATTGCCACTGGGTTACGGTCGCGAGTAGTTTCTGCTGACTCGTCAACATAAGAATCACTTCTACACTCTGCCGATTGGTTCCTTTACCACCAAGATTGATGGCTTGCACGGTACAAGAGAGAATATTACGGATAGACGTTTTGCTTGGACGCTCTAGAGCAATGGATACATCATTGGCTCTTACACGTAACCTCACGTGTTCTCCGATAACACCTTCAGTGTGTTGAACCCATAAATAGTGATGTTCAGTCAGAGCAACCTTAGTAAGGCCGTAATAATTATTTTGCTCTAAGATTTCACCTTTAAACAATGAACTCCTATCTGAGAACGACTGCCATGAACGCATAATTGAAGAGCTCCAGACGTTTTCTATTATGTCGCTTTCAACAATTTTTCCATCTTCAACAACAACCAAGTGCTGCGCTAAACGAAGAATCTCACTTAAGCTATGCGTCACGTAAAGAATCGGAATATCAATAGAATGAGAGAGCTTTTCCAAAAATGGCATGAGTTCCCGTTTACGGGAAATATCTAATGACGCCAAGGGCTCATCCATTAGTAATATCTGCGGTTTACTGAGTAATGCCCGACCTATCGCTACTCTTTGTTTCTCACCACCCGACAAGCGACTAGGATACCGCGTTAATAAGTCCCCAATCGCCAAAAGCTCTACGATTTCGTCGAAGTAATCAGTATCGGGATGAGTGACGCCGTAACACAAGTTGCGCTTTACTGTCATATGAGGGAACAATCTAGCATCTTGAAAAACATAGCCGACTTTGCGTTTTTCTATCGGCAAGTTGAGCTTGGATGCAGAATCAAACAATACACGTTGTGCAACTTCGATACGTCCTGAATCTGGAGTGACTAGACCGCTCACCAAATTGATCAATGTTGTCTTGCCGGCGCCAGAGCGCCCAAATATAGCGGTAATACCTCTTGAAGGTATTTCTGTTTTCAAATGGAACGTTCGATCGGTAAATGCTTTGGTAACATCAATAATAATTGGGGTCATTTTGCTACCCCTAGCCGTTTACTCATCCACCTATTTAGCCCTTCAGCAAAATACAACGACGCCAACGAAATAACAATTGAGATAATACATAACCGCATCGCGGCGTCC
>ASHK01000931.1 GCA_000695745.1 Vibrio madracius
ATCGGAGCATCCATATTTCGATACCCCTATTAGATCAAAGGTCTAGCTCGAAAGCTAGACCTTTGTCAGCAGTCTGAGGCGGCTATCAAGCCGCCTTTTTTATACTTCGCTAAACATTAGAATAAGCGATTCAAACCATTAAGTGCCGCTACACGGTAAGCTTCAGCCATGGTTGGGTAGTTAAAGGTGGTATTCACAAAGTACTCGATGGTATTGGCTTCACCTTTTTGCTCCATGATCGCTTGGCCGATGTGAATGATTTCTGCAGCACGCTCACCGAAACAGTGAATACCTAAGATCTCTTTGGTTTCGCGGTGGAATAAAATTTTCAAGCTTCCCACATCTTTGCCAGCAATCTGAGCACGAGCCAGATGTTTAAACGAAGAACGCCCCACTTCATAAGGGACTTTGGCCTCCGTAAGCTCTTGCTCTGTTTTTCCGACGGAGCTGATTTCTGGGATAGTGTAGATACCCGTAGGAATGTCCTCAATCAGCTTACCGTCTGCTTCACCTCGAGTAATGGCTTGGGCGACGAATCGGCCTTGGTCATAAGCAGCACTCGCCAAGCTTGGGTAGCCAATCACATCACCGACGGCATAGACGTGGTCAACCTCGGTTTGATAGTTACTATCAACTTTCAATTGACCGCGAGAATCAGCACTTAGGCCCACGGCAGGCAAATTCAAAGCATCAGTATTGCCGGTTCGACCATTCGCATACAGCAAGCAGTCAGCGCGCATCTTCTTCCCTGAGTTTAAGTGAATGATGACACCGTCTTCGGTCCCTTCAATTTTGGCATAGGTTTCATCATTACGAATCATCATGCCGCTATTCCAGAAATGGTACGACAGTGAATCAGACATTTCATTGTCTAGAAATGCCAGCAAACGCTCACGGGTATTAATAAGGTCTGTTTTGACATCTAAGCCACGGAAGATAGAGGCGTATTCACAACCAATAACCCCCGCACCGTAAATAATGATGTGTCTTGGGTCATGTTCCAGTGACAAAATTGAGTCACTGTCGTAAATACGAGGATGACTAAAGTCGACATCGTCTGGGCGATAAGGTCTAGAGCCTGTTGCGATAACAAATTTGTCGGCGGTGTAGCTATCGACGGTGCCGTCGGTTTTCGTGACTTCCAGTGTATTTGCATCCACAAATCGAGCTG
>ASHK01000932.1 GCA_000695745.1 Vibrio madracius
TCAGGGGAGGGGCAAGCCAAATTATGGCGTGGCGTGACCATGTTACTGACGCAACCGAAAACGGGAGAGTCAATGTGGCTCTGGTTGGGAGAAGACAAACATCTGCGTAGTGAAGTCGAAAACAAAATTGCGATTCCTGCCATTGTTCCTATGCTGGTGGCAACGCCTTTTCTTATGTTTGTTATTAGTGTTGTTTACCTATCATCTGTTTGCGCCTATCAGTCGTCTTGAAAAGGAAGTGTCGGAAAAATCGATTGATAATCTATCACCGCTCAATATTGATGATGTTCCAACTGAGCTAGATAGCTTAGTGAAACGCTTGAACTATCTATTTGTTCAAGTGGATGCCGCTTGGCAAAGAGAGAAAAGATTTAATCAAGATGCGGCGCATGAATTGCGCACACCGTTGGCGGTTATCAAGCTCAATGCACAAAACGCCCTTGAAACCAAAAATGCTGAGGAGAAAGATCATGACCTCAAGCAGATTGAAAAGAGTATCATCCGTTCAGAGCGAACTATTGAGCAATTACTGACATTGGCGAAAGTAGAGAGTGGGTTGGTTGTGGATCTAAGCCAAACAGTCGACGTGGCGCTAATACTACGTAACGTGATTGCCGAACTGGTACCATTGGCCTTAAAGCAGCAGCAGAAAATCACTTTAGCTGCTGATGAGAAAACCTATGCTATTCAGGGGAATGAAATTTTCCTTAATTGTCTGTTTCGAAACCTCATGGACAATGCAATTCGCTACTCTGGTGAGGGAACGCAAATTTGGGCTGAAGTGATTGAGCAGGAAGAGCATGTACAGATTGTGATTGCTGATAGTGGTCGCGGAATGAGTCAGAGTGATATTGATCGGATCTTTGAACGTTTTTTCCGTGGCAAAGAAACCCAGAACCAAGCCCAAGGTGCAGGGCTCGGGATGGCCATTGTAGAACGCGTCATCGCCCTGCATCAGGGAAAAATTGATGTTAGATCTCAAGAGCCTGGTCTCGCGTTTGTCATTACCTTGCCAAAGTGTCGTTTAATCGAGTCTCAAATCAGGACATGAACGCACGCCAATTACCGACGGCTGACCTTGTGTTAGACTTGATGGGTATTTTGAACAAGGTTGAGTCTACGTGGCAGCGACGAATAAAACATTTTATGAACAAGAAATCGACCGTCTCTACAGTGCATCACCTCTGAAAGCCAAGCAGTATCTGCTTATTCGTCAATCCAAAGCGTTTATGGAAAAGTACCACTCAGAACATATTGAGTTGGACGACTTAGCGAAAGCGGCGTTAATGTCGCGCTTTCATTATGTGCGCGTTTTCAAACAGCTCTACGGGGTTACACCTCGCAGCTACCTAAAAGATATGCGAATTGCAAAGGCGAAAGCGTTGTTACGAGAGGGACACCCAATCACCTATACCTGTTTTGAAGTGGGCTACGAAAGCGTAGCGACATTTTCTTCGGTTTTCAAAAAGTCTACGGGTTATTCGCCAAGAGAGTTTCAAAAGCGGCACAAAAGCAATCTAGAATAAGTTTTTCTTTCGCTTCTTCGCTATCTTTTAATCAATTCAGAACAAATAAGGTAACTAAGCGTGATTAAAATTGTTTTAACGAGTGTCCCTGTTAACGATCAAGACAAAGCACTAGAGTTTTACACCAACGTGCTTGGTTTTGTGAAAAAAACGGAAGTGCCGGTTGGTGAGCACAAATGGTTAACAGTAGTGTCTCCACAAGAACAATCGGGTGTTGAGTTATTACTGGAACCTATGGCATTTGAGCCAGCTAAGTTGTATCAACAATCTCTGAAAGAGGCAGGTATCCCTTGGACGTCATTTGCCGTTGATAATATAGCTGAAGAATACCAAAGATTGTCAGCTCTTGGCGTTGAGTTTTCCATTGCTCCGAGAGAGGCGGGCACTGTGATGATTGCTGTCCTCGATGATACGTGTGGTAACTACATTCAGCTGATGCAGGAAATGTAACACGAATCTACTTTCAGCCTACATGAGTGAAAAAAGGGACCTGAGTCTGACTCAGGTCCCCTTGAATTAATCCGCTTAGCCTCTCGCTTTGTTGCTATAGCGATTTTGGCCTAGTAATTCGGCATTTTATTGTATCGAGAATCTTTTAGTGCTTCTTTCACGCGCTTTAGATTGTCTCTAAAACCAGATCCACGACGTAAAGTGAAGCCTGTTGCTAATACATCGATGATAGTCATCTGCACGACGCGACTTGCCATAGGCATATAGACATCAGTGTCTTCAGGGACATCAACGGTGATGGATAATGAACTCGCTTTATCTAGCGGTGAGTCTTTCGCAGTCACAGCGATGACTGTTGCTCCGTTTTCTCTCGCAAGATGAGCGATTTCTACCTGGCTCTTTGTACGACCCGTGTGGGAAATCAGTACAATGACGTCGTTATCAGAACAGTTGATGCAGCTCATACGTTGCATGACGACGTCTTCGTAACAAGAAATTGGGATATTAAAACGAATAAATTTGTTTTGGGCATCACGAGCAACCGAGGACGAGGCGCCTAACCGAAGAACGAAATTCGCTTGGCTTGCGTTAGCAAGTCAACGGCACGATTTATCTGCATCGGGTCTAGGCTATTTTTTGCCACGTCCAAGCAGGCCATTGTTGATTCGAAAATTTTATGGGTATAAGCATCTGGACCATCGTCTTCTTCGACATTACGGTTCACATAAGGGGTGCCGTTTGCCAAACTTTGTGCTAGGTGCAGTTTAAAGTCTGGGA
>ASHK01000933.1 GCA_000695745.1 Vibrio madracius
GACCAATGCTCAGTTCAATTACTGGTTTGTTGAGAAGTTGGGCCGGTAACCTTAAGTGATCGAGAAGTCGCTTCGCTTCCTGCTCTAGAGAGCCTGCTACCTTACTTTTTCTAACTTGAGAAAATTGACAAGGCAAAGTGACGTTATCAATAACAGAGAGGTAAGGCAGTAGGTTGAACTGCTGGAATATGTAGCCGATATGGTCAGCTCTAAACTTATCTCTAGCACTGGCCGATAAGGAATGCAGTGATTGTCCTAGCGCGACAACATTGCCAGAGGTTGCGGTGTTGATACCTGTGAGCAGCCCAGCAAGGTCGATTTTCCGCAGCCACTCGGCCCTTTTAAGAATAGGTGCTCACCTTGGTCTACAGTCAGGGACGGAATATCGAGTGTTGGTGCTTGGTCTGGGTGCCATTTGAAAGTGAGATCAGTGAGTTCAATTACTCTAGCCATAATGTCCTCTTATCCAAGAAGATGCCCTAAGAGAGTAACGTGACTCCTTAGGCAGGGTGCTTGGTGCTTACAGTTTAATGACAGTGTTGCCAGAGCTTAGTTCAGTCGCAGATTGTGCGGTGTCGGTTAATAGATTAACGGACACTTTTTCTGTTGCAGGGAAATAGCTAAACCATTTGGTGTCAATTTGATTTAATTCACTGAAATCACTGCAAGTAAATTGGTATTGCACGTTGAACTCGCCATGCCCATCATGATGGTCGTGGTCGTGGTCGTGGTCGTGGTCGTGGTCGTGGTCGTGGTCGTCATGACCTTTATGATCATCGTGGGCTTTATGGTCATGATGGTCTTCATGGCCTTTGTGAGTGTCATGGTCATGATCATGGTGGTCATCATGACCTTTGTGATCATCATGATCTTTATGCTCGTGATGGTCTGAGTGATCATCATGACTTTGATGAGACTCTAACGTGTTATCGATATCTACATCTACCAACTGGCATCCGGCAGCTTTTGGTAAAATCAATAAGTTATTCACGTCGTTGAGTGTTGCTTTGGCTTTGCTAAGCGCTGCTTTTTCTGCATCAGTGTTTGGAGCATGCTCAAAACCAACGACATCGGCACCTGGAGCCGTAATCTCAACCAGAAGGTCTTGTCCATCTTGAGCAATATTAAATTCGACATGACCATGAACATGTGCGTCATGTTGGCGGAAGTTGTCTTCTGCGACTGCGAATTGAGAGATTACGAGTCCAGCTAATAGCGTCATCTTGAGTTTCATTGGGATTCCTTAAATTTTTAGTCTGTGATAACAAGAGATAATTTTAGTCAGTTTAGGCCAGCAAAGGTGGTGAGCGAGCGCTGATCGACTCAGGTTTCGAATCGCAGACAAGGTGGTCTTGATGTTTCTGTGTAGAATGAGAAACTGCTAAAGATGGTGTGTTGAGAGAACTTACAGGAAGTGAATGAGTGCCTTTAGTAAATAAAGGACAATGATGTTGCTGGTGATCGATATGCGCGTCATAGCTGTGTTCGATCGATAGTGCGTTGAGAGCAAGTAGCAGAATTACTAAGCACAGTGCTGCACTTAACTTGTTGTTGGGCTTAATAGACTGTATTAGCGACATGCAACTTATTCTCGTTTAGTTTCGGTTTGTTATGTTATAACAAATCAAAACAATTACCAACGTTAACACACTTCGCTTTGAGTTCCTGACAGGAATAAAACAAAGGGAGCAATATTGCTCCCTTTATCGATAAGTTTTGGCGATAAATTATAGGTTATCGTTGATCATCGTTAACACTTGTTGAATCTCACCGTCTGTTAACGCGCCTTCTTTGACGTAGAGAATCTTGCCTTGTTTGTCTTGAACAATAATCGCAGAGTTGTCTTCTTTCAGTTGCCATGCATTTGCCACTAAGCCGTGCTTGTCGAGCACCATAGATGACCAAGGAAATTCTTGTTTGCTGTCTTCTGCTGAGGATTTAACAAAGGATCCCGTTCCCCACATCGCATCATCTTGGTTGATGATCGTTGTGGTTTGGTAACTATCCTCAGGAAATTTTGCATCAGTAATGGCTTTCATTAAAGGTGCATTCATTTCTTTTGAACTACTA
>ASHK01000934.1 GCA_000695745.1 Vibrio madracius
GGAAGCTACTTAACTCAACAGTATGGCTGGCGTGCTAACTTCAGTTTTATGGCCGGCTTCGCCTTGTTTGTTGGTGCGTTAGTTCTGTTCAATATGCGTGAAACGAACCCTAAACAAGAGGGGCAACAGTATTTTGCTTTATCGCGTTATATTGATGTGGTACGAACACCGACATTCGTGTTTCACGCGTCATTATGTTTACTCGCGATGGGCGTCATCCTCGCTTATGTCACCTCAGCACCAGTGGTTCTAATGGAGCAGATGGGATTAACGATGGATGAGTTTACCTATTGGTTTGGTTTGAATGCGGTGTTTAATATCGCTGCGTGCATGCTAGCGCCAAAGGTCATGGATAAAATCGGGACTCATAAAACATTACAGCTGGGGATAAGTACACTACTAGTGGCTGGTGGGCTCATGGCTTGGGGCGCGCGTTTTGCAACGCCGGCATCGTTCATGTTGCCGGTGATTATTTCCTCAATTTGGTTTTGCACTTATTTTAGGCGCCTCCGCTGGCAAGGCACTGGCACCGTTCGGCGATAAAGCGGGCACAGCGGCAGCGTTACTAGGACTGTTCCAAATGAGTGGCTCTGGTTTACT
The DNA here is from genome assembly GCA_000695745.1 of Vibrio madracius. Taxonomy (GTDB): domain Bacteria; phylum Pseudomonadota; class Gammaproteobacteria; order Enterobacterales; family Vibrionaceae; genus Vibrio; species Vibrio madracius. The sequence goes on from ASHK01000934.1 coordinate 601, forward strand.
CGTGGGAATCATGCAAAGAGCGGGTCTGGATGCGCCTTATATGATCGCCATGCAGATGTGGTTAGTTCTTCCTGCATTATTCATCTTGAAATCAAAAGTTGGCAAAGGATGGCATCAAACTGTAAAAATCGGCTAATTAAAAAACGATTTTGTTTTCCAATTAATGAAACAGGTGTATATTTAGCACTAAACACATCGTATTAATTATTAACTGGATAAACGCAGTAATGTCTTTGACAACTTACGAAATGGCTCGCATTCTCGAGCAGATGGAAGAGTCTCCAGAAAAAATCATGTTTGGTAAATTGCTTAATGAATTAGGCAATCAGAGCGAAGAGCGTATCCGCAGTGCCGCTAAACAAGTACCAATCCACATGTTGCGTGATATCGTCTATCAGTTTCAGAGAGTCATTGAGTCTCGCAAAGGTGAACAAGTTCAACTACTAGCGAAAGAGCTTGCTGACCAAGGTATTTCCGCAGAAGAACTAAAAGAGTTCCTGGCGAATAAATAAATCATATTTAAAAAATAACCCCGCTAAATTAAGCGGGGTTATTTTTTTCTCTATTTTGCTGCTAATTAAATTTAGACCGGATAACTTTATCTGCAGAAATAGCTCCCGGCCCCCAAACAACCACTATCAAAATCATTAACCCCCATAACTGATGGTCATAAAACCCTTTTTCCCAAAGCAGCGGATATGAAACAACGGCAATGATATTAAACACAAATAATATCGCAGCCATAGGGCGAGTGAACAATCCAACAACCATAAATACAGGCAACACTAATTCTGCTGCGGTTCCCATATAGGCCGCTAATTCCCACGGTATAAGTGGTACGTGGTACTCATATTCAAACAAATATAGAGTGCTATCCCAAGAGGCTATCTTGGTGAGTCCGGAGTTAAAAAATACCCATGACACCCAAAGTCGACAAAACACTAAAAGTAAGGGAATAAAACCTCGTTGTAGCGCTTCAATAACGTGGTCATAAGTGGTGAGCCAGTGCGTTATTTTGGTATTCATACCTTACTCCTTGAATTGTTTTCGCTGAATAGAGTGAACCCGGCTACAACATCCCAGTTTAGTAAGTTTGGTAGTTGAGGTAGAAGTGCGGGATCAAGATGTTTTAGTGGTTTGCCATGGCTGATCTCAGTCCAGAGCTGTTGAAGCTGGCTGTCTAAAATATGTATTGTTGGCTGACCAGATCCTCGTTTCACTAGGAGTAGCGTTTCATTTTGGTGAATGTCGAGTTGGTCAAATTGGTTATCTCTTACCGCTTGGAAAAGACTACCAGTGGCGAAATTAGAGTGGACTAGATGACTAGAAGGTTTCACATGAAACACGATATCTGAATGCTGGCTTTCTGCGACGGACGTTAAATTGATGATAGGTTCAATGCTTTGTTTTAAGGGTATGTCTTCCGCTCTTTGCAGTTCGTCCAATAACCATTCTATAGACATCACATCAGTTAGATATGGAACGGCAGCCGTGATGTTTTCAAGCTGACTAACTGAGTCAGCAAATCCAGCGCCATAGGTAATCACATTCCCGGAGTGCGGAGGGTGCTGCGTTACATGATGCCTTGCCATCGAGTCAAAACACTCGTCACCAACCAGTTGGCGTGTTATCGGATAGCAAGCCGCTAGCACTTCAGATAAGCTAATTACAAAGTTATTTCGATAGATTTGGACTCGTTCAATTGCGCTGAACTGATCGGATAAGATATTGCAGTCATCTCCGCTGCTTTGGTAGCGTAATGCTTTAGTAAACCTTTGTTGGAGTTCGTTAAGCGTCATGACTAAGCACTC
>ASHK01000935.1 GCA_000695745.1 Vibrio madracius
AAAGCGATTGATGGCGACGACCGCAGGGACACCATATTTAGCGACGTTGTTGATATGCCATTTTAAGTTCTCGAAACCGGCTTTCAACGCATCGTGGTCGTTACCATAGATAGAATCTGGAATAGGCATGCCTGGTTTCAAATCATACAACCCAGAATTTGCTTTTAGCCCACGAAGTGTTGCGACAATGACCGCGCAATCGGGTTTTTTATCGGTCGCAGACGCTTTGATATTACAGGCTTTTTCAAAACCCATATCAGAGCCAAAACCACCTCAGTGATGGTATAACGGCTCAGCTTTGTTGCTATGCTATCAGCTATTATTGATGAGTTACCGTGAGCGATGTTCGCGAATGGCCTGCATGAATCAGTGTCGGGACGCCTTCAAGAGTTTGCATCAGAGTTGGCTCAATCGCCTCTTTCATGCTCACAGCCATAGCACCAGCGACTTGAAGATCTTCCGTTGTAATCGGTTCTCCGTCTAAAGAATAGGCAACGACGATTCTCCCGATACGGGTACGAAGATCTTTGAGATCTTTTGACAGTGCCAGAATTGCCATCAATTCTGAAGCAGCAGAAATATCGAAACCGTCTTCACGCTCATAACCGTTGATGGTTTTATTCACTTCATTTTGACCACAGTCACCATGCGAAGAGCACGATCATTATGGTCAACCACGCGTTTCCAAACCACATTCTTAATATCGATTTTCAGCGCTTTTAGGCCCGTTCTAGATTCAAACGAGTCATAGCCTTCACGCTGTTCGTGATAGATGCGAGCATCAATGGCAGCGGCGGCAAGGTTGTGCGCTGCTGTGACAGCGTGAATATCGCCAGTCAGGTGAAGGTTCAACTCTTCCATCGGTGCGACTTGGGAATACCCGCCACCAGCCGCGCCACCTTTGACTCCGAAAATAGGGCCCATTGAAGGCTGGCGAATACAGGCCATCACCGATTGGCCAAGCTGTTTTAGGCCCTGAGACAATCCGATAGTAGTAACGGTTTTACCTTCACCAAGTGGCGTTGGGGTGATAGCAGTAACGACGACAAGTTTGCCATCAATATTGTCTTTGAGTCGGTTTACCGCGTTTAGGGAAACTTTTGCTTTGTGAAGACCTTGAGGATGAAACTCAGAGTCGAGTAACCCGGATTGCTTGGCAATCTCAGAAATAGGGGAAAGTGACGTCGTACGACAGATATCAATATCAGATAGCATTAACGGTCCTTAAAAGCCACAAAATTATTGAGGAAAACGTTTGCGTCAGGATAATACTGGTTAAAAATGCTTTGTAAAAGTTAAATATTCAGCAACCTGTTCTAATTTTAACCACTGTTCATTTAGTTGATTGTTTTGAAAACAAAAAGAGGCCGAAGCCTCTTTTTTAACGATCCCAATACGCTTCTTCTAAGCTATCTTCACGCTCTGGTAGTGAACGTGTCAGTCTTGGCGAATGCTGGGTAAGCACTTCATAGCTTACTCGGTTCGCATATTTACAGATTTGCGATAAAGAAGAATACGTCAAACAAGGCGCAACGTGTTTGTCTGAACCCGGCACATTTTTACTGTGGAAATCGTTCGCAGTAATGTCGTGCAGCAGGGCAGACAGTGCGCCATCGCCAGCGCCATTGGTATTTTTTATCTCCAATGGGCCACCTAGATAAGGACCAATATGCGAGTACACTTTCTGTGGATCGGCACAATCCGCTTTACGCATAGCACGACTGAATTCGAACTTGTTGAACTCTGCGATATGGCCTTCCAGTATATCGTGCGTTGTTTCACGAAGAGAGACGTTATCACAATAACCCGCCATATATAGGCCATCAGGGCCAGCAGTACACAGCACAAGATCAACCATTCCAATGCTTTATCAGCGGCCAGCAAAGGATCAGAAAATCCAGTTAAAGCTTGACCTTCTTCTTCATTCATCGCGACGATAGTGACATTGTCTTTGATGTAATCTTGCCAGAACTTCTCGTTACCTTCGATTACCCATTTTGTGCCTAAAGTCAGTACAACAGGCACCGATTTCGCTTTCGCAATCTCAATGGCACGTGCCACCTGCTTTTGGCATTGGGTCTTCTGGCTTACCGCGCATTAGATATGATGACACAACAAGTGCGGAAGCTTTGTTAAATACCGATTCAGGAATGCTTTCCGGCTTAAGCTGGTTCATTTCACCTTCGTTAATCGCGAAAGTTCGCTCACCATCATCAGTGATTAGGGTGTAACAACGTCCAATTGGACCGTCAACGGTCTGCAAATGGTTTAGGTTCATACGTGAAGAAGTACGGCATAGGTAGCGATAGCCATATGAACCCACTTCGATGTTCTTTGACATAACGCCCAACAGAACAGACTTGCTATCCGCTAACACTGAATAGTTGTGTAGCGTGTTGCCGATTGTGTCACCTGGGAATTGATGAGTAATTAGCCCTTGTGCCACCAGCTCGTCGTAAAGCGCGTCGGCTTTACTTTCTTCTAGTACTAAAGAGTGGCCTTTACTTAGGTCGTATTTAGCAAGAAAAGCATCGTCTACTCGTGCTTCGATATCCACGATCGTTTGACCAACACCAATAATGGTTGGTCGGAATAGCTTGGGAGCTGACTGAGCTTGGCTAACAGACAGATCTTTCTTGCTCGTTGGGAAATAGTGTTTTGACTTACGTTGTCCAGGGAATCTCATAGTAAAGGCTGACGGAACAAAATTTGGCGGCATCATATCACAACGACTTCAATAATGTTTCATAATATTGCAGTATTTTTGTGATTTAAGACCAAAGTCGAGTGAGCGAAATCTAAACTTTAATCAGACCGTTAACCAAGGCATAACCTTAGCCTTGACATGATTGATCAGACTACTAATCTGTTAATAATGTTAGTGATACGGATTGCATATTGGATATTTTGAATCTAAGCCCTGAAAAAATTCAAGATGTGCTTGATCGCATGGATTGCTATTTTTT
>ASHK01000936.1 GCA_000695745.1 Vibrio madracius
AACACTTGCGATGGCATCTGGTCTAGTGGGCGGAACACAACGCCAAGGTAAAGGTTATTGGAGCTCGCAGCCTGTCTTTACGGTTGTCGCTGTGCGCAGTCTAGTTATCGTTGTTATCTACTATCTACTTGGTATGTTTTATTTCGGTGCTAGCTTTGATATGTATGGGATTAGTAAACTTGCTCAGCCCATCGAGCTGCTTACGTTTATGCTGCCCTTCTTGCTTGCATCCTGCTTTATCGGCATCTTTTTGGGTGCCATCACACCACGCAGGGAATTGGTAACGGTTGTGGTCTTATTAAGTTCCATGCCACTCATTTTTTCCGCTGGGTTTATTTGGCCAATGGAAATGCTACCAGAACCGATGAAGTGGTTTGCGGCTATCTTCCCAACCCAACCAGCAATCAATGGATTCTTAAAGCTTAACCAAATGGGCGCTGAATGGTCCCAAATACGAGGCGTTTGGACTCAACTTTGGATTCAAGTACTTGTCTGGGCAGTCTCGCGCTTTATTACTTTGGAAAATTCAGAGTTAGCAACGCAGAATAGTAGATAGAAAAAGGGGGAGAATGATTAATCATTCTCCCCCTTTTTAAAGTTAATTAGCACACTTTAGCGACGCGCTAACTCCACTTTTTCTTCATTTTCTCCAGCAGCAGGATCATTAAACTTATCAATGTTCAATGCGCCTTCTGACTTGGCAACAATACAAGTTACTGCACTATCACCAGTAATGTTTACTGCGGTACGAATCATATCAAGTAGGCGGTCAACACCCATAATAAGTGCAATACCCTCTAGTGGAAGACCAACTTGGTTAAGCACCATCGCCAACATGATTAGACCCACTCCAGGGACACCAGCAGTACCAATCGAAGCCAGAGTAGCTGTTAGGATAACCGTTAGGTAATCACCCATAGTTAAATCAATATTAAACGCCTGAGCAATAAACGCCGTCGCAACGCCCTGCATGATTGCCGTACCATCCATGTTGATGGTTGCACCTAGCGGAATCGTAAAGGACGCCACTTTGTTATCGACACCAAGACGATTCTGAGCCGTTTCCATTGTGACAGGAATGGTGGCGTTAGATGAAGCGGTAGAAAAGGCAAACATAACGGCGTCTTCCATCTTCTTCAAGAAAGTCACTGGACTCAAACCCGTAAACGATTTAAGCATGACACTGTAAGTGACTAAGCCGTGTAGTAATAATGTTGCCGTCAGAACGAAAAAATACTCAGCAAGATTAAAGATAGCGCTTAAACCTAGGCCAGTAAACAACTTAGCCATTAGGAAGAACACGCCGTAAGGCGCAATGTTCATTAATAGCGCAACCAGCTTCATGATCACTTCATTAAGGTCGCTGAACACTGCTGCAATTCGCTCACCAGGCTCACCAGCAGCACTAATTGCAATGCCAAACAAGACAGCAAACACAATCACTTGAAGTGTTTTACCCTCTGCCATCGCGCTAATAGGGTTGGTTGGGAACATGTCAATGATGACCTGCCCTAAAGATGGTGCTTCCGCGGCGGCAAATGAGCTAGCCGCAGTCAAGTCGGCTCCTGCTCCTGGCTGAAAGATCGTACCCATGGTCAGAGCTAACGTGATCGCTACTGCGGTGGTCGCTACATAAAAAACAACGGTTTTACCACCTAAACGGCCTAAAGTGGTCACGTCTTTCAAAGAACTCGTACCACAAACTAGCGATACGAAAACCAAAGGTACAACTAGCATCTTCAAGCTAGCGATAAAAATTTGACCACCAACTTCGAACAAGCCGTTGACAATGTATGCGTCTACAAATCCGTTCTCAGCGAACAAGCTTCGAATCGCGAAGCCAGTCAAAATACCTGCAACCATACCGATAATCACTCGTGTAGTCAGTGACATTGGTTTTTTGGTATTAGTCATAATTACTCCTTATTTTTATTTTGCTTAGAGATGGGGACATCAAAAAGCCGGAGCAGATTAGCAGTTAGACGCTAACGAATTGAATGATAAATTTGTTTTGAGGTCCTGCACTGTGACAGTGATCACTCAAATTGTTATTAACCAACCCTGTAAAAAAACCAAAAAGCCACAAGTGAGCAACAAAACAGCATGCAATATAACTTAAAAATG
>ASHK01000937.1 GCA_000695745.1 Vibrio madracius
TAACTTAGTTTTAGATGATTTAGTAACATATCATCAAAATGAAGAAAACGTACAGGGGTATATCTATAAGCCGGTAAATGGCTTCGTACTTGATACTAATGCTATAAAAAACATCAGTCTGTATATAAATTCTATTTCCAAATATCAATCTATACTTATGTCGTTTGGTTTAGTAAAAGAAGACCAAATAGGTATATTCGATGTTATTGAAAATAACAAGGTTGAGTATGTCTGCGACCAAGGGAGAAAGAATGGACTGAACGAATATGTAAAACTCAATATACACTCACAAGAAAATAAAACCTTTATTGATTTCTCTGACGTAAAGGGAAAAAACATTAAGTTCAAAAAATCTCCACGTATAGGAAAGTTAATAAGCAAGCCTAATAGTAGTGAATTCAAAGAAGATGAGCGCTCTGTCGTTTTCGTACTTCCAACATTTTTGGCTGTCGGTGGCGCGGAAACAAACTTATTACAGGTTATAAATGAACTGAAGTATAAGTATCGATTTGTGATCTTAAATACAGAGAAACTAAATCATTCGTTAGGTTCATTACACAAGCAGTTTTCTCAATGTTGTGAGTCTATTTATGACCTGTCAGAATTATATAATCACGATGACTATATTCTAGCGTTTAGTTACCTCAAAGCGATCTACGATCCTAAATGTGTTTTAATTACTAACGGTAGCCCTTGGTTAGCTCGTTCCATCGGGGAGGTTAGACAAGTCTTCCACAATACCGCGATTATCGATCATCAAGTATATGATGCTGTTAATGGATGGTTTCGTTATACTACGATTATCATAATAGTAAAATAAAAGAGTTGGACCGATTTGTAGCGATTAACACGAAAATCCAAGAAGTGTTTGTTAATACGGCACAGATTTCCTCAGAAAAAGTAGATATGATTTATCATATTGTTGATACCGAGAGATTTTCTAATCAAGGCTTTGATGCAAAACTTGCTAGAAATAAGTTTTCCCTTCCCGATGGGAAGAAAATTATAACGTTTGTCGGAAGAATGAATGAGCAGAAGCGACCAGAACTGCTGATTAAATTAATTCGGAAGATTAACGATACACGAGATGATTTGCATTTCGTGATCGTTGGCGATGGTCCTCTTAGTGGTATGGTTAGATAAAAAATTAAACCAAGAGAAAATTGAAAATGTAAACTAGGATTTTTTATCTAAGAGAAGTCGAAGAACTCTACTCTACATCCGATGCTTTTATAATGACGTCACAGTTTGAAGGCCTTCCAATTGCTATGCTTGAAGCGATGTGTATGGCTGTTCCGGTATTTGCTCCTAATGTTGGAGATATAGATGTTATAATAGATCAATATAAGAACGGTTTCGTATATAGTAAAGATGATCATGTTAGCGTTATCACTAACCAACTAAATACATTCCTTGACGAGTTAGGGGAATATAGAAGTACCAGTTCTAAAGTTTCAACATCGATACGGGAAAGGTTCTCTAGGAAAAATATTTCGGTCCAGTATGACAAATGTCTAAAATCTGCAATGGAGGATAAGTACCTTGATTAGTGTTATCATACCTAGCTACAATCATGCTCATTATATATCAGAGGCGATAGATAGCGTATTAAATCAGACTATATCTGACATTGAACTAATTATAATTGATGATGGTTCTTGTGATAATACAAAAGAAGTTCTTGAGAGTTATAACGATGAGCGAATGAAAATTACTTGGCAAGAAAATCAAGGTGCACATAACGCTATCAATCGAGGATTAAAATATGCGAAAGGTGAATATATAGCT